>JBGTSL010000294.1:0-3129 GCA_041940325.1 Brevundimonas sp. | reverse complement strand
GTTCGGGCGGCCGGGGCGAAGGAAGTCCACCTGCGCTCGGCGTCGCCGCCGATCCTGTGGCCGGATTTCTACGGCATCGACATGCCGGAGCGGGACCAGCTGATCGCCGCCAACCACACCCTGGAGGAGATGCGGGCCCACCTCGAGGTCGACTCGCTGGGCTTCCTGTCCGTCGACGGCCTGTACGAGGCGATGGAGGCCGGGGCCCGCGACCCGCGCAATCCGCAGTTCACCGACCACTATTTCACCGGCGAGTATCCGACCCGCCTGCTGGACCGCGAGATCGAGGAAGGCGGGCGCGAGGTGGCGGCGCGGCAACTTTCCCTGCTGGTCAGCGCTTAAGGCGCATGATCCAGCTCGGCTACTTCACGATCGAAACCGCGGACCTCGACAAGGCGCAGGCCTTCTACGGGGCCCTGTTCGGCTGGACCTTCGACGAAACCCAGTCAAAGACGGCCTACGCCCATGTGGCCGGCGGACAGCCGCCGTTCGGCTTCGTCAAGGTCGAGCGGCCGAAGAACAACGAGCATCTCTATTTCCGGGTCGATGACGTCGACGCCCTGTGCGAGCGGGTGGTCGAGCTGGGCGGCAAGGCCGCGGTGCCGTCGGACAGCGAGTCAGGGCGGACGGCGGTGGTCTCGGACGACCAGGGCGTCAGCTTCAGCCTGTGGCAGCCGGCGCCGGGGTTCTGAGCCGGTTTCGCTTTCGGCGGGCGCTGCGGCGCGCTATCAGGCCGCCATGTCCGACCTTCCCCTGAAAGACCGCATCGCCCTCGTCGTGGGGGCCTCGCGCGGCATCGGCTACGAGAGCGCCCTGGCGCTGGCGAAGGCCGGGGCGCATGTGATCGCCACGGGGCGGACGCAGGGCGGGCTGGAGGAACTGGACGACGCCATCTTCGCCGCCACCGGCAAGCACGCGACCCTGATCCCGTTCGACCTGGTCGACGGCGGGGCCATCGACCGCCTGGGGGGCGCGATCTTCGAGCGCTTCGGGCGGCTGGACATCTGGGTGCAGGCGGCGGCGACCATGGGCGCCGAGGGGCTGACCCCGGTCAGCCACGCCGATCCGCGCGGCTTCGCCAAGGTGGAGAAGACCAATTTCACCGCCGTCTACCGCCTGATCCGCTCGCTCGAGCCGCTGCTCAAGGCGTCCGACGCCGCGCGGGTGATCCATGTGACGACCAGCGTGGCGAGCGCGCCCCGGGCCTTCTGGGGCGCCTATGCGGCGACCAAGGCGGGGGCCGAGGCGCTGATGAAATGCTGGGCCGACGAGATCGAGTCCATGCCGATCCGCGTCTCCATCGTTGATCCCGGCCGGATGCGGACACAGCTGCGGGCGCAGGCCTATCCGGGCGAGGATCCGGAGACCGTCGTGCATCCCTCGGCCATCGGACCGCTGGTGGTGGAGCTGGCGCGCGGCGATCTGGAGCCGCCGCTGGAAGTGAAGTTCAAGGCGTGGAGCGAGGGGCCGGGCGTGGCGGCGCTGATCTGATGAGGCGTCACCCGCTGGAGGCGGCGGCGGCCTATGTCGCGATCGTCTTCAGCGTCGCTTTCGTCATGGGCGTCATCCGCACCCTCTTCGTCGCGCCTGTGATCGGCGATGTCGGGGCTGTCCTGATCGAGACGCCGATCATTCTAGTGGTCAGCTGGTTCGCCGCCGGATGGAGCATCCGACGGTTTTCGATCCCGACGGCGGCGGCAGACCGGCTGATGATGGGACTGGCGGCCTTCGCCCTGCTGATGGCCGTCGAGACGGCGATGTCGTTGCTTCTGTTCGCGCGCCCGCTGGTGGAGCAGGCAGAATCCTATGTGACACCGGCAGGCGTGATCGGCCTCCTCGCACAGGTGGCGTTCGCCATCATTCCGCTTCTGGCGGCGCGGGGCCGCTGACCCCGCCTATTTCTTGGGCGCGTGCTTCTGGCCCGTGCGCACCCGGCCCGAGCGCGACACCTGCCTCGCCCCGCCCCGCGCGCCCTTCTGGATGGCGACGGACGAGCCGGCCTTCTTGTTGGCGCTGGATTTCAGGCCGGACAGCGGCTTGCTCTTGCCCTTGCCGGCCTTCTTCTGCTCCAGCGCCTTGCCGGGCAGGTTGGACAGGCGCTCCTCGCGCTCGGCCTTCTTGACGACGCGGCGGGGCGCGGTCTTCGCGTCGCCCTTGTAGCGCTCGGGGCCAGACTTGGCGCCGCCCGGGGCGTAGGGGTTCTCGCTGCCCGACTTGACGATCAGGCGGATCGGCGTGCCGGGCAGGTCGAAGGACTCGCGCAGGCTGTTGATCAGATAGCGCTTGTACTGCTCGGGCATGGCCTCGGCGCGGCTGGCCATGAGCACGAAGGTCGGCGGCCGGGCCTTGGTCTGGGCCATGTATTTCGGCTTGATCCGCTTGCCGTCGACGGCGGGCGGCGGGTGCCGCTGGGTGGCCATGGCCAGCCAGTCGTTCAGGTCGCGGGTCTTGACCTTGGTCGACCAGTCCTTGTGCACCTTGAGGCAGGCGTCCATCAGCTTGTCGAGATTGCGCTGGGTGACGCCGGAAACCGTGACCAGCGGCGAGCCCTTGGCGTGCGGCAGGCTCACCTCGGCCTGATGCTCCATCTCCTTGCGCGCTTCGGCATGGACATCGACCGTGTCCCACTTGGTGATCGCAAAGACGAGGCCCCGCCCTTCACGCAGCACAAGGTTGGCGATTTGGACGTCCTGTTTCTCGAACGCGTCTTTCGGGTCCATCACGAGGACGACCACGTCGGCGAAGCGGATCGAGTGCGTCGTCTCCATGGTGGAGAGGCGTTCGAGCTTTTCCTGCACCTTGGCCTTCTTGCGCATGCCGGCGGTGTCGACCAGCTTGTAAGGCTTGTCGCGCCAGACCCAGTCGATTGCGATCGAGTCGCGGGTGATGCCCGCTTCCGGCCCGACCAGCAGTCGATCCTCACCGATTAGGGCGTTGATGAGCGTGGACTTGCCAGCGTTGGGGCGACCAACGATCGCGAGTTGGATCGGCCGGTCGATCGCTGCAGCTTCTTCGTCGCCAGGCGCGGGCGCGTGCGGCGCGATAGCGGCGTAAAGCTCGCTCATGCCTTCGCCATGTTCGGCCGAGAGCGGGATCGGATCGCCAAGACCCAAAGCGTAAGCTTCGGTG
>JBGTSL010000293.1:0-3138 GCA_041940325.1 Brevundimonas sp. | reverse complement strand
GATCGATGCCGGGCTCGTCACGTTCGGCCTGAGGTCCAACATGGTCTTCGCCGCGATCGGGGCGGCGATCTTCTTCGCCGCCGAGCGGCGGGTTGTGCGTTCCAGGGGGTTCATCCTCGGCGTGCTGCTGGTTCCGACCGGTTTCACCTTCGTGTGGATGACGGTGTTCGGCAACACCGCCATCGCCCTCGACATGGGCGGCGCGGCGGGGGCCATTTCGACGGCGGTCACCGCCGACCTGTCGACGGCGATCTTCCGCTTCTTCGAATTCTTGCCCGGCACGGCGATCACCTCGACCATCGCCGTCCTGCTGGTGGCGGTGTTCTTCGTCACTTCGGCGGACTCCGGGTCGCTGGTGATCGACACGATCGCCTCGGGCGGAGCCGACGAGACGCCGCGCTGGCAAAGGGTCTACTGGTGCTCGGTCGAGGGCCTGTGCGCCGCCCTGCTGCTGCTGGCGGGGGGCCTCGGGGCGCTGCAGGCCGCCACCCTGGTCGCCGCCCTGCCCTTCACGGTGATCATGATCCTGCTGGCGTTCGGGCTGATCCGGCAAATGAACGCCGATCGCAGGGGCGTGCCCGTGGTCCACGCCGTCCCGCCGATCGGCGAACGGCTCAAGCGCATCCTGTCCCCCGCCCGCCGCCGCGACATCGACCGGCAGATCGAGCAGCACGCGGTCCCGGCGCTGGAGGCCGTGCGCCGGGCGCTGGAGGCGGAAGGCGTCGAAGGGGCGGCCATGGAGCGCGACGCCGACGGCGTGGCCCTGACCGCCCCCGCAGGGGACCTGCCCTTCGCCTACCGGCTCGCGGCCACGGCCCGGCCCCTGCCGGCCTTCACGGCCCTGGAGGCGCCTGAGCCGCGGCGCACCCAGGAATGGCGGCTGCTGGCCCGGGTGGGTCCGGCCGACCGCGGCCGCGACGTCACCGGCTTCACCACCGACCAGCTGATCGCCGATGTGCTGGAGAGGCTGGACCAATGGCGGCGTGCCCACCGGCCGGCCGCCTAACTCCCGGCCCCGGCCGGCGGGCCGGGGAAATTTACTGTCCTGCTGAAACTTCTGCGCTCACAATGACTTGTCTTCCCATGAGCAAGTCGGTCCACGCCATTCGCCGCGAGCTCTCTGATCTGATCAGGGAGGCGGTGCCGGAGAATGATCCGGCCCGGAGGCAGGCGCTTCTGGTGCTCGCCGACCACTGGTCCGACATCATGCGCCGCCGCCGGGCGGAGGGCGACGACACCCGCCCGGCGACCCCGGTCTGAAAGCGGCCACGCGCGGAAAATCTCGCCGGTCTCCGGGCGGGCTTGTCGGCGTCCGCCGTCGTCACATCCCGTCAGCATCCTTCGGTTGACTCAGGTTCGATCGCAACGCACGGTTTGGCCTGGGTTTTCGTTGGGACGGCTCCAGGAACGAGCCGTCATCGGGAGGGTGTGATGATTGTCTCGCTTCTGACCGCGCTCGTCGCGGGTTTCGGTCCTTCGGCGCCGGTCGCCGCTCAGGACGTCAGCTACGGCTACTGCACGGCGTCAGAGCCGAACTACGGCCGCTACCATCTGTATTCGACGGTGTTCAGGGTTCGGGCGGGGACCTATCACGTCGGCGTCCAGAACAGCTTCCATTCCTTCGCCGAAGCCTATGACGGCCGCGACTATGGCAGCGTCACCTGCGGGGTGAGCTATTCCAGCTGGCAGGAGGCGGAAGACGACAAGAACGAGTGGATGGCCCGCCATCGCCGCAGCGGCCACGGCGTCTCGCTCGCCCAGTGGTCGTACCGCGGCGACTGACCGTCCCGCCTGTCGTTCATCGTTTCCTGTCGGAAGGTCCCATGTCCCTTACGCTCAAGTCCGCCGCCGGCCTGATCGGTCTGGCCGCGCTGCTGGCCCCCGCCGTCGCGGCCGCCCAGTCCTCGACCATTCACTGCACCGCGCCCGACGGGCACAATATCTATTGGAAGATTTCCGCAGGATCGCCTCCGACGGCCCGGTGGTACCGGAGCGGCGAGTGGACCGACGACATCTGCGACAATTTCGACGTCACCTGCGAGTTCCGGCCGGCCGAATACACCATCTTCATCTGGGGCCCGGAGCAGGGGAACGGGGAGCGGCACACCGTCGAGCGGTGGAACATCAACCGCACCGACGGCTCGTACGCGATGCGCACCTGGGCCGGCCAGTCGCGAAACGATCCGGTCAAGGAAGAACATCTGGGGACCTGCCGGCCGTCGGCCGAGCCCGCCCCGCCACGGCCCATCTTCTGATCGCAGACCAGGGGGGACGACGGTTCAGGCCGGCGCCGAGCCTGGAGCCGCCGCGCCAAACACCCGCCGGAAGCTGGTCTTCAGCGCCTCGTCTGCCTCGTCCATGGTCGCCGGAACGCCCAGGTCGACCAGGCTGGTGACCCCGTGCTCGGCGATGCCGCACGGCACGATACCGGTGAAATGACTGAGGTCCGGCTCCACGTTCAGGCTGATCCCGTGGAAGCTGACCCATTTGCGGACCTTGACGCCGATGGCGGCGATCTTGTCCTCGCGGCTCCAGCCCGGGCCCTTGCGCTCGACCCAGACCCCGACGCGGCCCTCCCGGACGCCGGCGGGAACGCCGAACTCGCCCAGGGCGCCGATGATCCACTGTTCCAGCCCGCGCACGAAGGTTCGCACATCCTTGCCGCGCCGGTTCAGGTCCAGCATCACATAGGCCACCCTCTGGCCGGGGCCGTGGTAGGTGAACTGGCCGCCCCGGCCCGTCCGGTGAACCGGGAAACGGCCGGCGTCGAGCAGGTCGGCGTCCTTCGACGACACGCCCGCCGTATAGAGCGGCGGATGCTCCAGCAGCCAGACAAGCTCGGGGGCCTCTCCGGCCGCGATGGCGGCGGCGCGGGCCTCCATGGCCTCCACCGCGACCGGGTAGTCGACGAGGCCGCCGGAGACCGCCCATTCGGCCGCGACCCCGTCCTCGCGGAGCAGCTTCGATACGGCCGGGCTTAAGGACTGGGAAAGCATGTCGCCCTCAATGTGGGGATCGGGAGCGCCATGCAAGAACCGCCCGTCCAGTACCAGTCAGCGTCAGAGTACCCCGTGAGCCAGATCGAAGCCGTCGATGTCGAGATTTCGGTCGTCCTGGGACGCTCTGTTCTGCCGATGA
>JBGTSL010000292.1:0-3143 GCA_041940325.1 Brevundimonas sp. | reverse complement strand
AGCATCCGGCCCTCCCGGCGCCGGACCAGCCAGGGCGTCAGCAGCCGCATGTAACCCGCCAGGGCGACGACCTCGATCCGGTGCTCCGTCAGCACGGCGTCCATGGCGCGCTCGTGTCCCTCGCGGTCCTTGCCGAAAGGGCGATGGTCGACGGCCGCCACGGGCACGCCCTTCTCGCCTGCGACGGCCAGGCCGCCGGCGTCTGGCCGGTTCGACAGCACCAGCACGACCTCGAACGGGCAGCCGTCTTTCCGCGAGGCGTCGATCAGGGCCGCCATGTTGGAGCCGGCGCCGGAAATCAGGACGCCGACGCGAACGCGGCCGGAAGTCGGCTTCGGCATCAGCGGGCGGGCGGGGCGGGGTCGCCGACCGAGACGAACGATCCGGCCGGGCCGGGGAAGACCACCGGGCTCTCGTAGCCGTCGGCCGACACCGCCGAGACGCCGAAGAAATAGTCGTCGATGACCACGCCCGGAAGGGTCAGCTCGGTCGCGGAACCGGCCCAGCGGCTGTGGGTCCATTGCGGCGCGGTGGTCGGGCGCCACCAGACGCGATAGCCGGCCGCGCCAGGAACCGCCTGCCACTTCAGGGTGGTGTCAGGCTTGACCGCCCCCTCGATGGTCACCTCCAGCGGGGTGGCGGGCGCATTGGCCAGCGCCGCCATGGCGACGATGTTGAGCCGGGCCACCTGCCCCAGATAGTCGAAGTCCACGCCCTCGATGGTGTCGCCGTAGTGGACGCCGTTCTCGACCCGCAGGTCCTGGTGCTGGCGGTCGTAATTCTCGGCCCCCTCGCTGATGCGCACCGCCGGGAAGCCGTGGCGCAGCATCTCGACCTGGTCGCCGCCGCGGCCGTAGCGGTCGGTGCGATAGATCATCTCGACGTCGAAATTGGCCAGGTAGCGGTCGGCGATGGCGTCGAGGAAGCGCGCCAGATTGCGCGAGGAGGAGTCGACCTCGCCTCCGTTGTAGCGCCGGCGAGCCTCCTGGGCCTCGGTTTCAACCGTCTTGGTGCCTTCCGAGAAGACGCGGACCCGGGTGGTGTCGCGCACCCCGGACTGGCCTTCGGAATTGCCGACGATGTCATTGTTCAGATTGGCCTCGACGCGCCAGCCCTGGGCCTGGGCGTAGTCGGCGACGATCTTGCCGCCGAGCAGGCCCTGTTCCTCGCCCGACAGGGCGGCGTAAACAAGGGTGGCGTCGAAGCGGTGCTTCGACAGCACCCGCGCCGCCTCCATGACCGCGGCCACGCCCGAGGCGTCGTCGTTGGCCCCCGGCGCGTCGTCGGTGAAATTCATCACGTCGCTGACCCGCGAGTCGAGGTGGCCGGAGATGATGATGACCCGGTTCGGATCACCCGTGCCGCGCTGGATGGCGACGATGTTGACCACCTCGGTCGGCGTCGGCACCCGGGCCCCGGTGACGGTGTCGGAGGGCGTCACCACGGTCAGGCAGCCGCCGCAGTCGCGGCTCATGGCTTCGAACTCGCGCTGGACCCAGCGCCGCGCGGCGCCGATGCCCCGGGTGTCCGACTGCGTTTCAGAGAGGGTGTGGCGGGTGCCGAATCCGACCATGGCCTCGATATCCGCCCGCATCCGCTCGGGCCGGACCTCGCCGGCGAGCCGATGTAGCAGGGCGTGCTCGCTCGCGACGGGTGTCTGGGCGGCGACGGAGCCGGAAACCAGCATCAGCCCGGTCAGGGCGATCGACAGCGCGCGCATCGGCGACCTCTCAGTGTGGAAGGCGCGGACCTTGCCGGGGCCCGGCGCGGCGGTCAATGCAGACGGCTTGCGTCGGAGCCCGTCCTCCGGGACAGTCGCTCGAGGAGATCCAGATGCACGCCTTGATCCTTGCCGCCGCCCTCGTCGCCGCGCCCCAGAATCCCGGTCAGGCCACCCGCGATATCGTCGTCGGCGTCTGCCTGCCGTTTGTCGCCTCGGGCGAGGTGTCGGCCGACAATATCGCCCTTGCCGGTCTCGAGCGGCGGGCCGGCGGAGACGATCTGGACCTGCAGACGGAGGACGGGCGCCACTTGGTGAAGCTGACGCTCAGCGGCAATGCCGAGGAGGGCACCCTGCGCCGCGTCTGCGAGGTGCAGGCCCGGGCAGGGGGCTTCGACCAGGCCCGGGACGCCGTGGCGGGTCCGCTGGAGCAGGCCGGCTTCGCGCCGGTCCCCGACGAGCCCGAGGACTGGCCGGTCTGGACCCGCGGCGGCCAGACGGTCACCGTTCACCAGAACCCGGGCCGCGCGACCGTCGTGCGGGTCAGCTATTCGATCCTCGACGACGAGGCGAGCTAGTCCGCCGCCAGCTGGCCGCAGACGAAGGCCGCCTCGCCGGCGTTGAGCAGGGCCGCCAGCACCGCCTCGGCGTTCTCCGGGGCGACCACCAGGATGAAGCCGACGCCGCAGTTGAAGGTCCGGCGCATCTCGTGGTCCGATATGCCGCCCGTCTTGCCCAGCCACTGGAACACGTGGGGCAGGGGAATGGCGTCCCAGTCGAAGGCGGCGTGCAGGCCCTCGGCGATGCAGCGCGGCGGGTTCTCGATCAGGCCGCCGCCCGTGATGTGCGCCGCGCCCTTGATCAGACCGGCCTTCATCAGCGGCAGGACCGGCTTCACATAGATGCGGGTCGGCTCCATCAGCGCCTGGGCCAGGGTCCGGTCGCGGGCGAAGGGCGCGTCGTCGCCCCACGACAGGCCGGATTTCTCCACGACCTTGCGGATCAGCGAATAACCATTCGAGTGCGGACCCGAGGAAGCGAGGCCGATGATGACGTCGCCCGCGGCCTGGCGGTCCAGATACGGCAGGGCGTGGCCGCGCTCGACGGCGCCCAGCGAGAAGCCGGCCAGGTCGTAGTCGCCGCCGGCGTACATCCCCGGCATCTCGGCGGTCTCGCCGCCGACAAGGGCGCAGCCGGCTTGGCGGCAGCCCTCGGCGATCCCCGCGACGACCCGTTTGGCCGCGTCGATCTCCAGCTTGCCGGTGGCGTAGTAGTCGAGGAAGAGCAGCGGCTCGGCCCCCTGCACCACGAGATCGTTGACGCACATCGCGACGAGGTCGCGGCCGATCGTGTCGTGGCGGCCGACGGCGTGGGCGAGCATCAGCTTCGTGCCGACACCGTCCGTAGTCGAAACCAGGAGTGG
>JBGTSL010000291.1:0-3153 GCA_041940325.1 Brevundimonas sp. | reverse complement strand
CCGGTGCTTCAGGTAGCGTGGAACGACCCGGATCCACTCGATCTCAAGAAGGGGTTCGACGCCCTCGGCGCTCCAGTCGCCCCAATAGTTGACGTCATCGCTCTCCCACAGGGCCTGCCGGGGTCCGGTCACCGCCTGGATCTGGAACGGCGGCGGGAAAGGCAGTTCCTCGTGCACGGCCTTGATGAGCGCGGCCCATCGCGAGCGGTTCATGAATGAAGCGAGCCCGCGACGGTCGACCTCGGCCTGAATTCTGGCCTTGAGCTTCGGAAGCTCGACTTTGAGGTAGTGTTCCCGATAGGCGGCGCGCAGACTCTCTCGTTCAGCCTCGCTGTCAGGAGGCCCCTGGCTCACTGGAGCACGCCCGTGACGCTCTCCGCCGTGGCCAGCTGCAGCACGCCCATCAGGGTGGCCCGCGTTTCGCCGTCAGCGACACCGTCGACGCCCGACGGCCGCCAATGGCGCTGGAAGGCCTCGACAGTGAGACGGGTGGCGTCGTCGTAGTCGCCGCCAGGCTGGAGTCCGTAACCCAACCGGTGCAGGCCGGCGCGCAGGACGATGACGCCCAACCCCTCGTCGCCAACTCCGAGCGGCCCGCCGAGAGCGTCGATCCGTTCAACGGCCGGCTCGAACCACAGGCCGTGGCCGAGCGATGCCAGCCGCTTCCACGGAAACAGCTCGCCTGGGTCCTGCTTGCGGCCGGGGGCCAGATCGGAATGGCCGATGATGCGGGCGTCGGGGATGGTCCAGCGGGTGCGGATGTCGCTGACCAGGCTGATCACGGCGTCGATCTGCGCCTCGGGAAAATCGCGATAGCCGAACTCGTGGCCGGGGTTGACGATCTCGACGCCAATCGAGGCGGCGTTGCAGTCGGTCTCGCCCTGCCACGCGCCCTTGCCGGCGTGCCAGGCGCGGCGCTCCTCGGCGACCAGCCGCAGGATCGAGCCGTCCTCGTCAACGACATAGTGGGCCGAGACTCTCGCATCCGGATCTCTCAGGCGGGCGACCGCCTCGTCGGCGGTGCGCATGCCGGTGTAGTGGAGCACCAGCATGTCGGGCGGGCCGCGGCGACTATCGAAATTGGGCGACGGCGCGTCCCGGACGACCAGCATGTTATCGGCCCGGCCGCTCCCAGCCGTAAGCGACCCAGGTGCCGTCGACCTTGCGGGCCTCGATGACGTCGTCGCCGCGCCGGCGGCGGACGGAGACGGTCCGGCGCGCGCGCAGGGCAAGGCCGGCGAGGAAAACGAGAGCGCCGGCGAACAGGGCGATCACAGTCACGGCGGCGGCGGTGAACACGGCCAGAACCGCGCCGATGGCCATGGCGGCCAAGGTGGCGATCGCGCCGCCCAGCCACATCACCGAGGCGACGAATCCGTTGGCGGGACGCCGGGCGGAGGGGCCGGAACCGAAGATCAGGCGGTCGGGCTGGGTCATGACTTTACCTCTCTGACGCTGCGAACAACGCCGAACTCGGAATGTCGGTCCATCGGGGTGAACGGTCAATGACCGGCCGCTTCACAGGCGAGTGTCCGATTGTCGCTGTTCAGTACGGCTGATCCGCCAGAACCGATGCGCCGGAGGCGCGCGCCCGTTCGGTCTGGAGCCGGCGCACGGCGGCCTCGGCCTCGGGATCGTTCATGATCGCGCCGATGCCGACCAGCACCCGGGCCGCCTCCCCGGAGACCCCGAACAATTCGGACAGGGCCGCGAACGGAGACTTCGATTCCGGATACCGCTTGAAACGGACGGATTCGTCGGTCGGGATCTCGGCCAGCTGGCGGGCCTTGGCGATGGCTTCCTCCATGCCGCCGAGCTGGTCCACCAGGCCGAGGGCGCGGGCCTGGGCATTACGCAGGACGACCTTAAGTTCGACGGCCACGCGGTCGAGGCGCGGCTCTACGCCGAGGATCCGGCGATGCAGTTCGCCCCTTCGACGGGCGCGCTCACGTGGCTAAGTCTTCCGCAGGGCGTCCGCATCGACAGCGGGGTCGCGGAAGGCGACGTCGTCACGCCCTACTACGACCCGATGATCGCCAAGCTGATCGCGCATGGCCCGGACCGGGAGACGGCGCTGGCGAGGCTGGCGCAGTCGCTCGATCATGTCGCGGTGGAAGGCGTCGAAACCAACCGCGCTTTCCTGATTGCGCTGGCGCGCGACCCGGACTTCGCATCGATGCAAGTGCACACGCGTTGGATCGACGAGCGGATCGGCGCGCTTACCCAGCCGCGCGAGACCTCTAGGGCGGATCTCTGGAAGGCGCTGGCCGCTGTCCTCTTCGTTGCGGAGGCGCGGGGCGACGGCGAGGCCGATCCTTGGATCAACCGCGACCGCTTCACCGGCTGGCGGCTCGGGCTCGGCGGCGATGCGATGGAGGCCGGACAGCGGACGACGCTGACCGACGCCTCGGGCGCGTCCGAGGAGCTCCGAGTTGGTCCGGTGAAGCCCGGCCATCGCTACGACGTCCTGGCCGAGGACGGCACGAGGCTGACCCTGTCGGCCCGCGAGCTCTCCCCGGGCCGCTGGCGCGTGGGCGAAGGCGACAGCGTCTTTCTTGTCGACGTCCGTTGGACGAAGGATCTGATCGAGATCGACACGCCCGAAGCCCGACATGTCTACCGACCCGCCCCGCCGCTCGCCTTCGCGGGCGGCGCCGCCGCAGCGGATTGGCGTGTGACGTCGCCTCTTACCGGCATGATCGTCGACGTCAAAGTGACGGAAGGCCAGGCAGTCTCCGAGGGCGACGTGGTGGCTGTGATGGAGTCCATGAAACTCGAGATCTCGATCCGCGCGGCGGCTTCAGGCGTCGCGTCCAGGATCGCTGTTGAGACCGGCGTTATGGTCGATCGCGGACAGGTGATCGCCGAGATTATCCCCCCCGAGGAGTCCAATAAATGAGCGATTTTCCCAAGTTCGTGGAATTCCGTGAGGAGGGCCCACGCGAGGGCTTTCAGATCGAAAAGGCGATCTACCCGATCGAGCAGCGGATCGAATTGATCGATATGCTGAGCGAGACCGGTCTGAAGCGCATACAGGTGGGAAGCTTCGTCAGCCCAAGCTACGTGCCGCAGATGGCCGACACGGGCGAGTTGTTCCAGCGCATAAAGCGCAAGCCCGGCGTGAACTATACTGCGCTCTGGCTCAATGAAAGA
>JBGTSL010000290.1:0-3155 GCA_041940325.1 Brevundimonas sp. | reverse complement strand
GCCATCAAGAGCGCCAGATTGATGGGCGCCGGCCGCATCATCGCCATCGATCATCATCCACGCCGACTGGAGCTCGCCAAGGCGAATGGCGCGGAAGTCCTCAACTATCATGAGGTCAAGGTTCGCGAAGCCCTGATGGAGATGACCGCCGGCATCGGGCCGGATGCCTGCATCGACGCCGTCGGCATGGAGGCGCATGGCTTTTCGCCCGACAACATCATCGATGCGGTGAAGCAAGAAACGAAGCTGGGAACGGATCGCCAACATGTCCTGCGCGAGACGATCATGGCATGTCGCAAGGGAGGACGCGTTTCAATCCCCGGCGTGTATGGCGGGATTGGCGACAAGCTGCCGATCGGCGCCCTCATGCAGAAGGGTCTGACGATCAAGACCGGCCAGACCCATGTGCAGAAATATCTGCCGCAGCTCCTGCAGATGATCCTTGAGGGCAGGGTCGACACGACCGACCTGATCAGCCACCGGCTGCCGCTGGAGCAGGCAGCCGAGGGCTACAGGAATTTCCACGACAATCCGAACGAGTGGACCAAGGTCGTGCTGAAACCCCACTGAGGCGTGACCGTTGTCCCTTCGTCAGAAGGAGATCGAGAATGCGCATCTATCGCGTGACAGTCGGCCCCGAGGGCGGGCCGACGCGGGTTCTGAAGGTCCCGTCGAAGACCGACGTTCAGGCCGGCGACGCGGCCGTGACGCAGATGGCCCCGGGCGAGTCCATCCTCTCGATCGAGGAGACCGACGACCCTTACCAGGAGGTCGACGCCCCGCCTTCGGGCACCCAGACCCATCCGGACCGGATCGTCTGAGGCGCCGCCGTTGAAAGAGGCAATACGGGCGGTTCAGGCGAGCAGAGCCGTTTGACAGGGCGACGTTACAATTGTAGCGCTTGAGCGACTTCAATAGCCAAAGCCCCTTCCCATGACTGATCCCGTGGTGCCCACCGACGCCGAGCTGGACCTGCTGAAGGCGTTCTGGCGTGACGGGCCGCTGAGTTCACGGGAGGTCCAGACGCGCATCGCGGACGGACTGGCGTGGAGCTCCTCGACGACCCGCACGGTGCTGGAGCGGATGCGCGCCAAGGGCCTGCTGGTCCGGCGGCAGGTGCACGGCGTCGCCGTCTATGAGCCGCGCCAGCCGAAGGTGGCGGTGATCGGCGGACTGATGCGGCGGCTGGGCGATCTTCTCGAGGTCGACGGCCCGCTGCCAGCCGCGGCCTTCTCCGGCAGCCAGTTGCTCACCGAGGCGGACATCGTCGCACTGGAGGAGGCGCTGGCGGACGAGTCCGCCCGGACGGAGGAAGGCTGATGGGGGTGTTCGAGCTTCTGGCGCTGTCGATTGCCCTGTCGGTCGCGACGGCGGCGGCGGCCTGGACCGGGGGGCGGCTGGTCGAGGGGCGGAGCGCCGACCCGCGCCTGCGCGACCGGATGTGGGCGACGGCGCTGGTTCTGCCCGCCCTGCCGCCCTTGGCCGTGGGCCTCATGCTGCTGATCCCCGCGCCGGTGCGCGAGGTCGCCGCCCGGCCGCCCACTCTCATGGACGCCCCGATGTTCGAGACCGTCGCGGCGTCGGCCGCCGGGACCGTCGAACCGGTCCTGACCCTCGATCCCCGAATCCTCGCCGTGACGATCCTCGTCCTGGCCGGACTGCTCACGCTCGCGCGGTCGGGGCGACTGGCGTTCAGGGCGTGGCGCCTCGCCAGGTTGGTCCGGACGCTCGACCGGCCCGATCCAGCGACCCTGCGGATGGTGGAGACGGCTGCAATATCTCTGGAGGTTCGGACGCCCTGCGTCGGGGTCAGTGAGGGGACCTCCGGGCCGCTCCTGTCCGGCTTCGTCCGGCCGCGACTGATCCTGCCGGCCGCACTATCCGCGGCGGCAGATCCGGAGGTGGCCCGGGCGGTGGTGGCCCATGAACTGGTTCATCTCAAGCGCGGCGATCATCGCGCCCTGTGGCTGGAAGAGGCGCTGCTCACCCTGCTGGCGATCAATCCCCTGATGCCTGTGCTGCGCGCGAAACGGGCGGCCGCCCGTGAAGAGGTGTGCGACGCCCTCGCCCTGGCGGGGGCTGGCCCCGGAACACGCCGCGCCTACGCCGAAACCCTGATCGAGGCCTGGCGGAGCCGCGCCGGCCCCCAAGGGCTGCCCGCCCTCACCTTCACCGGCGCCGGAAGGAGAACCGCCATGCATCGCCTGAAAGCCGTGATGAACCCCGCCCCGCCGGCCGGGCGGCGGCCCCGTCTGCTGGCGGCGGGAGCCGCCCTGGCGGTCGCCGCGGCGGCAGGCGCCGGATCGCTGGCGGTGGCGGGCGAACGGGAGGCCGTGGTGCTGGTGCGGCCCGGACCCGCCGAGGCGCCCGTCGCGCCCGCGGAGGAGCCGCGCGTGGTCGACACGCCGGCCGGGGCCCGGCAGGAAACGACCGGGCGCACGGCGGCGGAGGCGGCGTTCTCCCGCCTGACGCCCGAGCAGCAGGCGCGCTATCGCGATCCGACGGGCGAGCAGTACCGCGCCCTGTGCGCCTCGTCCGACCCGGCCGACGGCGGCTTCTGCGCGGGCGTGATCTTCGCCCAGTTTCCGCGTGACGGCGGCGGGGGCAGGGACGACATCTGCCTGCCGCCCGAGCTGGAGGAGGGCGACGAGGCGCTGGGCTCGATCCGGTCCCTGGCCGACCGCATGAATGCGACGCTCGCCGAGTTCCAGGAGAAGGGCGGGGGGACGGGGCTGGCCGAGTCGCTGCGGGGGCTCGGCGACGTGATCGACGAGGTGAAGCACGGAGAAGGCGTGCTCCACACGCTCATCTACGAGCCCTACGAGGGGAGCGCGGTCGAGAGCCTCGAGGGCGCGCTGGCCTCCGCCGACGCCATTCTCAACGAGGTGGAGACGGGCGACGGCCTGCTGCACCAGTTCGTCTACGACAGCGCCAGCGACGGCGGCCTCATGGTCCAGTTCCTGGAGGCGGGCGCGAACCTCAACAGCATCCTCGGCAAGGTCGATCGCGGCGAGGGCAGCCTCGGCCTGCTGCTCAACGACCCCACGCTCTACGAGGAGCTCAAGCTCCTGGTGGGCGGGGCCCGGCGCAGCACGCTGGTCCGGAGCATGATCGAGCTCGTCACCCCGAGCGAGGAGTAGGGTGCCCGAAGGCGA
>JBGTSL010000289.1:0-3171 GCA_041940325.1 Brevundimonas sp. | reverse complement strand
TTCGTTTGGGCGGTGCGAGCGGATGCGAGGCACCCTCCCGCCCGGTGATTCCCGGTCATTGTTGTCCGGCCCTCTCGGTGCCGGTCGAATTCCCTCGAGCCCGGACCCGAAGGCCCGCCGCGAGAGCTACTCCCCACCCTCCTCGAGCGCCGACTTGCGGGCGGCGACGATTCGGGCCATCTGGCTGGCGGGCTCGTTCAGCAGGCGGGCCAGGTTGGTCCCCACGACCCGCTCCATGACGAGATAGGGCTCGTTGTCGATTAGTTCGGCATCGTCGAAGTTCCACTCGGCGCCCGATTCGATCCACGCCCGCAGCAGATTTTTCTCCCGCTCGGAAAGAGCGAGCTTCGTCTCCGGCGGAGGCATCACCAGATCGGCGTCGTCGGAGAACACCCGCGCGCCGAGGGCCTCGCGGTCGAGCGTCCGCCGGCCGGATCGGAGCTGGTCGAAGAGGGTCTCCAGGTGATGGGCCAGGCGGTTGACCTGCTCGAAGCCCATCACGCTGGCCGAGCCCTTGAGGCTGTGGACGATCCGGAAGGTCTCCTGGCGCAGGTCCTCGGCCTTCAGGTGGTCATAGCTGTCGATGCTGGTGTGGTGCAGGCGGCTGGAATAGTCGAGCGGGTCCTGGATGAACTGATATCCGGGAATGCCGACCGTCTGCATATAGACGTGGTCGGTGCCGCCCGAAGGCCGGAGCGACACGGTCGTGGCGCCGAGGCTGTGGAAGGGTTCGAGCCATTCCTCGAACACGGCGGCGGCGGCGACATTGCCCTCGGCGTTGATGCCGCGGATGCGGCCCGAGCCGTTGTCGATGTTGAAATAGGCGACGAGGTCGGAATGGCCCGGGCGCGGCTGGATCGGCCAGCGGGCGCGCCACGTCTGGCCGTTGGGCAGGGCGTCGAGCGCGGCGTCGCCGAGCGGGGCGCGGGTGGCGAGGTGACGGTCGACATAGGCCAGCGAGCCGTGCAGGCCCTGCTCCTCGCCGTTCCAGAGGGCGAAGCGGATGGTCCGCTTTGGCCGCACGTTCAAAGCCTTCAGGATACGGGCCGCCTCCATGACCACGGCGGTCCCGGCGGCGTTGTCGACCGCCCCGTCCGCGGCCGCCCAGCTGTCGAAGTGGGCCCCGGCCATGACGTACTCGCCCGACCGGTCCGTGCCCGGAATGTCGGCCAGGACGTTGTAGGCGTTGACGTCCTCGTCGTGGAAACGGACCTCGCTCATCATCTCGAGCGTCGGCGTCGCGCCGGCGCGCGAGAGGCGGGCCAGCCGGCGGTAGTCCTCGGCCGCCAGCTCCATGCCCGGCAGGGTCGGGGTGGCGCCGGCCCGGTGGGTGTAGCCGGCCCCGTGCAGCAGGCCTCCGTCGCGGTAGGACATGCGCACCCAGCCCAGCGCGCCCTCGGCGGCGAGGAACTCGTCCATGCGCAGGGCGAAGTTGTCGCGCCCGCCGTCGCGGCTGACGTTCACGTGCGTGTGGCCGGGCTGGTTGTAGCTCGTGCGGCCGGCCAGCTCGTCATCGGTCCAGCGGCGGAACTGGGGCGTGGTCGGATCCTCGGCGTCGGTCGGCTCGGAGATCATCACAATCTTGCCGGCCAGCTTGCCGCGATACTTGTCGAAATCGGCCACGCGCGCCATCGGGGCCAGGATCACCTCCCCGCTCACCGTGCCGTTGGTGCCGGGCGTCCAGGCTACCGGGATGGCGCGCAGCTCCAGAGGCCGCGGCGTGATCATGCGGACGTCGGAGCGGACCATCGACCAGCCGCGCCCGAACTCGAAGCCCTCGGCGCGCACGTTCGACAAGCCCTGGTCGCGGAACCACTGCTGGGTCCAGCGCTCGGTCTCGCGCATCTGCGGCGAGTTGGTGATGCGGCCGCCGATCCGGTCGGTCAGATGCGCGGCCGTCTCCATGACCTCGCTATGGTTGAAGCCCTGGTCGATGATGCGGTTGATGGCGACGCGGTCGACCTCCTGGGCGGACACCGCGGCGGCGGGCATGGCGAAGGCGATGGCGGTCGCGGACAACAAGGCGGCCAGACGCATGAAATATCCCCCTGAATCGTTGCAGGCCGCGATATGACGCGATCAAGCGGCGCAGTGCAAAGGGAGATGTCGCCCGCCCTGCCCGCTCAGCCGTCGTCGTCGGCCGAGTCGACCGCTTCGGCGACGAGCCGGCGCCAGACGGGATCGCTGTCGTCGACCAGATCGACGTCTTCCAGCAGGGCCACCGCGCCGCCGCCGTCGGGCAGGATCAGGCCGAGCACCTCCATCTCCTCGCCGTCGGGGCCGAGATGGGATTCCGCCTGCACGGCGACGGCGGCCTGTTCTCCGTCGGCCTCCCACCAGATCACCGGCTGGGGCAGGTCCATGGCGATGGGGCGCGGATCGTCGGTGTCGGCCAGGGCGAAGACGGCGCGCCGGGCCTGGACGTCGTCGAGAGTGGCCACCGAGCCGGTAAAGGCGGTCAGGCGCGACCAGTCGTCGACATCGAAGCCGCCGCCGTCGTCTTCGGGGAGATCGTCATCGGCGGTCATCAGGGCCTCGTGGCGGGCGGAGGTTTTCCCATACGAGAAAGGGGCCGGCGACTGAAGCCGCCGACCCCTTCATTTCGTTCGTCCCCGGAGGGAAGAAGTCTTACTGGCCGCCGGTCATCGAGGCGACTTCGGAGGCGAAGTCCGGTCCCTCGACCTTTTCGACGCCTTCGCCGAGCGCGAGGCGGACGAAGCCGGCGAGGTGCAGGCCGGGCGCGCCCAGTTCCTTGCCGGAGTCGGCGACCAGTTGCTCGATGGTCACGTCCGGGTTCATGACGAACGGCTGCTTGGTCAGCACCACGTCCTTCTGGAATTTGGCGATCTGGCCTTCGACGATCTTGGCGATCATGTTTTCCGGACGGCCGTCTTCCTTGGCCTTCTCGGTCAGGACCTGGCGTTCCTTCTCGATGGCCGCCGGGTCGAGGTCGTCGGTGTTCAGCGACAGCGGGGCGGTGGCGGCGACGTGCATGGCGATCTTGCGACCCAGCTCGCGCAGGGCGGCCTTGTCGCCTCCGCCGTGCAGGGCGACCAGAACGCCGATGCGGCCGAGGCCCGGCGACACCGCGTTGTGGACGTAGGAGGCGACCACGCCCTCGTCGACCGACAGACGGGCGGCGCGGCGCAGCTGCATGTTCTCGCCGATGGT
>JBGTSL010000288.1:0-3175 GCA_041940325.1 Brevundimonas sp. | reverse complement strand
ACAGCTTCGACATATAGTCGTAGACGCGCTGGGCGTGTTCGGCGTCATCCGAGAAGGCGGTCGCCACCCGGGCGAACATATCCTGGTAGGACTCGCCCTTGAGCAGGTAGCGGTCCTCCAGCGTCTTCTTTCCGAAGTCGGTCAGCAGGGCGTCGCGCGAGCGGTCGATCTGGATCGAGGGCACCACCGACAGGTGGGGTCGTTCAGCGGCGTCCGCGGCCGCAACCGACTGGAAATCCACTGTCTTCAACGCTTCGCCGCCGGCCATAATGGTCACTGCCCTGAACTGGATTCGATTAAGTCGTTCGCGCCGGTGACCACATCATCTAGTGGCCGAAGCGCTCCCCAAGCCCACATATGGGGCGCAGATGGCTAACGACCCGTCAACGGGGTTGACGATCACTTTCTGGGCGAATCGCATTCAAGACGGGGGATGAGCCTGTGGACAGGCCGCGACGACGGGATGACGGGGGTGTGACGGATGGGGCCGAAACTCGATCACGAACGCGTGAACGGAACGTCCCGCAAGCGGGACCGTTTGGGCCCGATGACCTCCGAACAGATCGCCGCCTTCGCCCGCCGCGCCCTGCGCATCGCGCGCGCCGAAATCGCCGCGATCAGCGCCCTGTTCATCGTGGCCCTGGGGGTGATGACCTTCGTCGAACTGGCCGACGACATGACCGAGGCGGACGGCCGGGCCTTCGACCAGGCGGTGCTGGACGCCATGCGGCCGGGGGAGATGGTCGATCCCTGGGGACCGGGCTGGCTGGAGGAGGCGGCCATGGACCTGACGGCGCTGGGCGGGATCGCGGTGCTGGGGCTGTTCGCCCTGGCGACGATCGGGTTCCTGATCCTGCAGCGCAAGCGGCTGTCGGCCCTGCTGCTGGCCGTCGGCCTGGCGGGCGGAGTGATCCTGAGCGAGGGGCTGAAGGCCATGTTCGGGCGCGAACGGCCGCCCGAGGCGCTGCAGGCGGTGGAAACGCTGAACGCCAGCTTTCCGTCGGGCCACAGCCTGCTGTCGGCGGTCTTCTATCTGAGCATCGGCGTGATGCTGACCCGGGCGTTCCCGCAGCGGCGGTTCAAGGCCTACATCATCGGGGTGGCGGTGCTGCTGACCCTGATCGTCGGTCTGACGCGGGTCTATCTGGCGGCCCACTGGGCCAGCGACGTGCTGGCCGGCTGGAGCGTGGGCGCCGCCTGGGCCATGGCCCTGTGGCTGGTGGCCTATGCGGTGCAGCGGCGCCAGCAGGGGCATCCGGAGGATCCGCATGTGCTGCCGGTGGATGAGGATGGGGGCTAGGGACCAGGGGCCAGGGGCCAGGGGCCAGGGAGGATGGCTCCGCCCTCCGTGCCTGGCCGACTGCGGTCCTGCCTGTCCCTAGACCCTGCGTCAGCCGCCGCCGAACTCCAGATCCTTCCTCGCCGAGATGATGGTGACGATGAAGCCGGCGAGGACGTCGAGCATGACCATGGTCAGGATCAGGAAGAAGGTCGAGGTGGCGAAGCCCTTGATCAGCAGGAAGGCGACCAGGCAGGCCACGAACAGGATCATCGACAGGGCATGATTGACGATGGCGACCTTCTGGCTGGAGGTCGACTTGAGCAGTTCGAAAAACAGCAGGATCAGGGCGAGGAACAGGATGATGTCGCCGCTGCCGATGTTCCAGCCGCTGCCCGAGACCATGGGAATGGTGAAGATCGGCTCCCTCAGGGCCTGTTCCGCGGCGGCGACCCCGCCGGTCCCGACGACGCCGGTCAGGATGACGACGGCGTAGATGGCGACGGGAATGACGAGCAGCGGCAGGGCGATCAGCATGGCTGGGCTCCGGTTCGGACGCGCGCGGCCGGACGATACGGCCGCGCTTGTTAACGATGAATACCCCCGTTCGCTCCGTACCGCCACGGTTAGTCGCCCGACGGGCGAGCGGTCAGAATTCGGAGACCGAGCCCGGGCGGCGCGCGCGGGACTTCAGCCACATGACGCCGAGCAGGTCGGACAGGGAGGCGATCAGCCGCCCCCAGTTGGTGTATTTGGAGCGGCCGGTCTCGCGGTGGCGGTGGTCGACGTCGAGATAGAGGTTGCGGTAGCCCTCGCGGATCATCAGGGCCGGCAGGTAGCGGTGGATGTGATCGAAATAGGGGAGCTGCAGGAACGCCTCGCGGCGGAAGGCCTTGAGGCCGCAGCCGGTGTCGTCGGCGTCGTCGGACAGCAGCCGTTTGCGGATGCGGTTGGCCCAGCGCGAGGCCCAGCGCTTGGCGCCGGTGTCCTGGCGCCTGGCGCGGACGCCGCCCACCAGCGCGACATCCGGCGGCGAGGCGGCGAGCAGATCGGCCAGTTTCGGGGCGTCTGCGGGCGGGTTCTGGCCGTCGCCGTCGAGGGTCACGACGATGGGACCCCGGGCGGCGAGGACGCCGGTGCGCACGGCGCGGCTCTGGCCGGCGTTCGAGGCGTGGCCGAGCACGCGCAGGGCCGGGAGCTCGGCCTGGAGGGCGCGCAGCTCGGCGAGGGTGTCGTCCTTCGAGGCGTCGTCGACGAAGACCATCTCATAGGACCGGCCGGCGAAGGCGGCGGCGATCTCGCGGGCCAGCGGGCCGGCGGCGCCTTCCTCGTCATGGACGGGCACGACGACGGAGATGTCGGGGACGGTTGCGGTCATCCGCCTCCTCTAGCGGGTTTCGCGGCGTCGGGGGAGGCCGGCGACGGATGGCTGACGGCGCGGGAAAGGCCGTGATAGGAAGGCGGCCATGATGCGCCCCGACCTCGACCGATTCATCGCCGGCTGGCGGGGCCCCGTGCTGGCGGCCCTGATCGCCCTGTTCGCCGGCCTGCCGGTGCTGCTGCTGCTGCCGCCGCTGGACCGCGACGAGAGCCGCTACGCCCAGGCGACCTCGCAGATGCTCGAGGACAGGGATTTCGTCGACATCCGCTTCCAGGACGATCCGCGCTGGAAGAAGCCGGTCGGCATCTACTGGCTGCAGAGCGCAAGCGCGGCGGTCTTCGGCGGCCCGGAGGCGGAGATCTGGGCCTATCGCGTCCCCTCGCTGATCGGCGCGACGCTTGCCGTGCTGCTGGTCTCCTGGGCGACCCGCCCGCTGGTCGGGGCAAGGGCGGCCTTCCTGGCCGCGGCGATGACCGCGGGCGTGCTGGTGCTGAGCTTCGAGGCGCGCACCGCCA
>JBGTSL010000287.1:0-3183 GCA_041940325.1 Brevundimonas sp. | reverse complement strand
AGGCTTCCCGGTCAAACTTCGCCGGATCCTGATGCGAGATCGTCTTGAACCGCAGGGCCTCCGCAAACCGGTCGAGCGCGGCGTCACGGTCGATCGGAATCTCGGCGGCAGGTTCCACATTGGTGGGCTGTAGCGTCCCCCCTCCGAAACAGGCCGCAAGCGGCAGTATCAGCAGAGTGAGAACGAACCATCGGGCATTCCGGACCACGGGAGACCTCCTCGAAGCGCATCGTCGGCTGGCGCGACATGGACGGAGAAGTGCAATCGTGAGCGACCCCTGGCGCATTCTCATCGTCGAGGCCCGCTTCTACGACGACCTGGCCGACGCCCTTCTGGAAGGGGCGAAGGACGCCCTGCGCGCCCACGGCGTCGAGTTCGACGTCGTCTCCGTGCCCGGAGCGCTGGAGGTGCCGCCCGCTATCGCCCTGGCCGAGGAAGCCGGACGCTTTCCAACCGCGCCGCGCTATGACGGCTACGTCGCCCTGGGCTGCGTCATCCGCGGTGAGACCTACCATTTCGAGATCGTCTCTGATCAGTCGGCCGCCGGGCTGATGGAGCTCGGCCTGCGCGGTCTGGCCATCGGCAACGGCATCCTGACGACCGAGGACGAGGACCAGGCCTGGGCGCGGGCCCGGCTCAGCGAGGGCGACAAGGGCGGCGGCGCGGCCCGCGCCTGTCTCGACCTCATTGCCTTGCGCAAGCGGCTGCGCGTAGGACTGGCGTCGTGACCGAACCCGCCAGCCTACAGTCCGTGCTCGAGCAACTCGCCGAAGCCGAGAAGCAGCGCGCCGAGCCGCAGCTGACCAGCAAGCAGCGCCGTGCCCGCACCGTGGCGCGCCTCGCCGCCGTCCAGGCCCTCTACCAGATGGAACTGGCCGGGGAGGGGGTCGAGACGGTGATTACGGAATTCTCCAACCATCGCTTCGATGCGGACATCGAGGGCGAACCGTTGGCCGAAGCCGATGAGGAATACTTCGCCGGGATCGTGCGCGGCGTGGTCGGCGGTCAGCGCGACATCGACGGCGCGGTTAAGGCGCGGCTGGCCTCGAACTGGCGGCTGGAGCGCCTCGATTCAACCCTGCGCGCCCTGCTGCGCGCCGGCGCCTGGGAGTTGCGCGAACGTCAGGACGTGCCGAAGGAGATCGTCATCGACGAATACGTCGAACTGGCCAAGGCGTTCTTCGACGACGCCGAGGCCAAATTCGTCAACGCGGCCCTCGACGGCGTGGCCCGGGACGCCCGCGCTTCCTGATGGCCGCGGTCGACGTCGCCGGCGAGTTCGAGACCATCCGGCGGCTGTTTGCGCCCCTCGCCCACCCGGAATGGGGGCGCGGCCTGAGGGACGACGTCGCCGTGGTCCCGTCGAAGCCAGGCCACGACCTGGTCCTGACCAAGGACGCCCTGGTCGAAGGCGTTCATTTTCTGCCTGGCGACCCGCTCGACACCGTCGCCCGCAAACTGCTGCGGGTGAACCTCTCCGACCTGGCCGCCAAGGGCGCGGAGCCGTTCGGCTATCTGCTGGCCTGCCACTGGTCGGAGCGCTGTGGCTGGCCGGAGCGGATGAGCTTCGCGGATGGTCTGCGGGCGGATCAGAAGACCTTCGGCGTGGCGCTCTTGGGCGGAGACACCGTGGTCACGCCCGGGCCGGCCAGCTTCTCGGTCAGCCTGTTCGGCTGGACCCCGAAAGGCCGCACGGTTGGTCGATCGGGCGCCCGGGTCGGCGACCTCGTCTTTGTCACCGGCGCGATCGGCGACGGCTGGCTCGGGCTCCAGGCGGCGCAGGACAAGCTCACCCTGGAGCCGGAGCGGATCGCCGCCCTGCTGGAGCACTATCGCACGCCGACTCCCCGGCTCGAGTTCGCCGGCCCGGTTCGCGACTTCGCCAGCGCCTCGATCGACGTCTCCGACGGCCTGATCGCCGACCTCGGGCACCTTGCGGCGGGCGGGGGCGTCCGTATCGAAATCGATCTGGAACTCACGCCCCGGTCGGCCGCCGGTCAGGCCTGGTATGACGGTCGCGTCGACGAGCAGGCCGCGCTGGAGCGGCTCGTCACCGGCGGCGACGATTACGAGATCGCCTTCACCGCTTCGGCCCGCGACGAGGCGGCCTTGCGCCGCGAGGCCGAGCGTCGCCATCTGCGGCTCACCCGCATCGGCCGGGTGACCGCGGGCGAGGGCGTCGCGGCCCGGTTCGCCGGCCAGGCGGTTCCCATCGACCGGCCGGGATTCACCCACGGCTGACAACGAAATCTCAAGGCGTCCGCTTCATGGTGGCCGCATGCGCCGCCGTGACCTGATCGCCGCCTCCTTCGCCGCGCCTGTCCTCGCGACCGGCTCGCAGGCCCATGCCGGGGACAAGCCGGCTGCTGGAGGCGCGAGCCTCGGCATCGCCGGAGTCGGGCTGCCGGTCATCGCGGGCGGACGGATCCGGAACTATGTCTTTGTCTCCCTCCGCCTCCATCTCGGCGGTTCGGCGACGCCCGAATCGATGCGCCCGAAGGAGGCCTATCTTCGAGACGCCCTCGTGCGCGCCGGGCATCGGACCCCGTTCGTCGTCGACGGCGACTGGACCCGACTCGACGCCGCGGCCCTGACCGCCAGCCTGATGCGTTCGGCGGCGTCCATCGCGGGGCGCGGGGCCGTGACCCGGATCGAGGTCGTCAGCCAGGCGCCGCGGCGCCGTACCGGCGTGCCCGCCGGCTGAACCCTGTTCACCAATCCTGTTGCGTCGCCCCGGCGCATTTGGCACGTTTCCGCCGCATTTCCCCAGGGACGCAGACTCGCGTCCGGTGCGCACGGGGGGACCGGAAGGCGGACAGAGGCGAATAACGCCCGCCGCGCCAAGGGTCCGGGCGCCTCTAGAAACACAGGGTTTGGAAACGCCATGAGTAACTATCTGTGGCTTGTCATCGCCGCGGGCGCGCTGGGGGTCCTCTATGGACTCGTCCAGACCGCCGCGCTGATGAAGGCTTCGACCGGCACCGACAAGATGCGCGAGATCGCCGCCGCGATCCAGGAAGGCGCCTCGGCCTATCTGAAGCGGCAATATCTGACCATCGGCATCGTCGGGATCGTGATCCTGATCGCCGCCTACTTCTTGATCGGCTCTTACGCCGCCATCGGCTTCCTGATCGGCGCCGTCCTGTCCGGTGCAGCCGGCTATGCCGGGATGCTGATCTCCGT
>JBGTSL010000286.1:0-3190 GCA_041940325.1 Brevundimonas sp. | reverse complement strand
CCGGGCTTGTCCCGGGCATCCACGTCTTCACCGTGCCGCCAACGCTCGAATGGTCGTGATGAACCCCCGCAAACGCGTGCGAAATCACGAGGATGACCCGAGTCCGGCCCACCAAAGACGTGGATGCCCGGAACAAGTCCGGGCATGACGGTGGTAGAGATCCGCAGTGGTCAGCCCACCCCCAGCGCGTCCAGGTACCCTCGCGGGTCGCGCGGGTCGAAGATGGTGCCGTCGAAGAAGCCGTCGGGGCCGATGGTCAGGCTGCCGCGGGTGCCGGCGATCTCGGTGCCGGCGCGCGCCGCGCCCTCGATCTTCCAGTCGCTGGCCGGCACGTTGATCTCGGCGGGCTGCAGCGCGTCGCGGCACAGGTCGGGGCGGAACACCGCCCGCGCCTTCGCCGCCGCCGCCGCCGACCAGTCGATCTGGCCCCAGCGCACCATCTGGGTGAACAGCCAGGTGGCGTGGCTCGCCCACGGGAAGGTGGCGGCGCCGCGGGCGAACGCGATATAGCCGTCGACCTGGCGGAAGCCGCCGTCCGCCCCGCGCACCCGGCCGGCGAGCACGTCGGCGATGATGTCGGCCGGCGCGCCGACCAGGGATTCGCGGGCCAAGAGCTCGGCCAGCGCCCGCCGGTTGCCCGGCTCGTCGCACCACTGTGCGGCGCGGTGGCAGGCGCGCACCAGCGCGGCGAGCGTCAGCGGGTTGGCGTCCGCCCATTCCTTGCGCATCGCCAACGCCTTGTCCGGGCTGCCGCGCCAGATCCGCGCCGTGGCGGCGACCACCTGGCCGGTGCCGGCGGCGACCGCCAGGCTGTTCCACGGCTCGCCGGCGCAGAAGCCGTCGACCCGGCCGCTGGCCAGCGCGTCGCCCATCAGCGGCGGCGGCAGCACGATCAGCTCGACGTCGCGGTCCGGGTCGACGCCGGAGGCGGCGAGCCAGTAGCGCAGCTCGTAATTGTGGCTGGAGAACGGGTAGACCACGGCCAGCACCAGCCGCTCGGCGCCCTGCTGCTGCCGCCGGCGCACCGCCGCGGCCAGCGCACTGCCCACCTCCTGCGGCGCGTCGAGCGGGGCGTCGGCGCCGCCCATCTCGGCGAACAGGGCCGTGCTGACGGTGATGGCGTTGCCGCCGGCCCCCAGCATCATCGGCGCCACCATCGCCTGCTGCACGTAGTTGATGCCCAGGGTCGCGGCGATCGGCAGGCCGGCCAGCATCTGGGCGGCGTCGAGATGGCCGACGAACACCCGGTCGCGGATGTTGGCCCAGGAGATCTCGCGCACCAGCTCGATCCGCACCCCCTCCTCGGCGGCGAAGCCCAGCGCGTCGGCCACCGCGACGACGGCGCAGTCGACCAGCGGCACGAAGCCGATGCGCACCACCGAGCGCTCGGGCGCGCCGTTCGGCCTCAGCGGCACCACGCTCATCGGCCGTTCCCCAGCAGGTCGGCGGCCGTCACCAGGCTCTGGGCGACCTCGACGATGCGCTGGTTCTGGTTCATCGCCTTGCGCCTGAGCAGGGCATAGGCCTCCTCCTCGCCGATGCCGCGCGCCTTCATGAGCAGGCCCTTGGCCCGCTCGATCAGCTTGCGCTCGGCGAGCTCGGTGCGGGCGTCGTCCAGCTCGCGGCGCAGCCGCTTGAACGCCTCGAAGCGGTGGATCGCCATGTCGGCGATGGTCCTGACCCGCTCCTTGTGCAGCCCGTTGACCACATAGGCCGAGACCCCGGCCTCGATCGCCGCCCGCGTCATCTCCGGGTCGGAATGGTCGACGAACATGCCGACCGGCCGGGTGCCGGAGCGCGAGACCCTGAGCACCTGTTCCAGCGCGTCGCGGCTGGGGTTCTCGATCGCGATCAGGATGACGTCGGGGTCGATGGCGGTGACCCGCGCCTCCAGGTTGCGCATGTCGCCGATCCGCTCGATCAGGCAGTCGCCATGCAGCTTCAACCCCTCCTCGATGATCGAGGCGCGGATCGGTTCGTCGTCGATGATCAGGACCCGGACATGCTCGGCCGTCTTCATGTCTTCCGATCGAATGGACGTGGTCAGCATACTCCTGTCCAGGCAATTTCTGCGCCAGCCTCGGTGCGGCACGGCGTCCCCATCCTGCCCTCGCCCGTCGGCGAAGCCGCGAACGGAGACGCCCCTCTGGCGGCGCATGCGACCCATGGACGGCGCCGACCGGGCGGGCTACCACTCGCCGACCGCAACCGCAGAGAAAGTGCCCCGTGCTGATCCGACCCGCCGAAGACCGCGACCGCGCCGCCCTCTGGCGCATGCTCGAGCCGGTGATCCGCGCCGGCGAGACCTATGCCCTGCCCCGGGACATGAGCGAGGCCGACGTGCTCGCCTTCTGGCTCGCGCCCGACCGCGAGACCTTCGTCGCCGAGGACGACGGCCGGCTGGTCGGCACCTATTACCTGCGCGCCAACAACCGCGGCGGCGGCGCCCATGTGGCGAACTGCGGCTATGTCACCGCGGCGGAGGCCACCGGCCGCGGCGTCGCCCGCGCGATGTGCGCGCATTCGCTGGAGACCGCCCGCGCCCGCGGCTTCGCCGCGATGCAGTTCAACTTCGTCATCGCCAGCAACACGCGCGCGATCGCGCTGTGGGAGGGCATGGGCTTCCAGACCGTCGGCCGGCTGCCCGCCGCCTACCGCCACCCGATGCTGGGCCCGGTCGACGCGCTGGTGATGTTCCGCACGCTGTAACGGCGGCCTGGCGCACGCGCCGGAACGACCACAGAAGAAGTTTTTACTCGGCCTGTCGAATCCGGCCATGGCCGCTCGTCGTGCTCGTGACGGGCCCGCAGGGGCCGCCACCGCATGCGCGGAATACCGAGCCGCGCCGCACCAATGAAAGGACACGACATGGCCATTGCCAAGAACACGATCTGCGTCTGGTACGACAAGGACGCCGAGGCCGCCGCCCGGTTCTACGCCGAGACCTTTCCCGACAGCGCGGTGCACGCCGTCCACCGCGCGCCCAGCGACTTCCCGTCCGGCAAGGCGGGCGACGTGCTGACGGTCGAGTTCACCGTCGCCGGCATCCCCTGCCTCGGGCTGAATGGCGGGCCGACCTTCAAGCACAGCGAGGCCTTCTCGTTCCAGATCGCCACCGACGACCAGGAGGAGACCGACCGCTACTGGAACGCGATCGTCGGCAACGGCGGCGAGGCGAGCCAGTGCGGCT
>JBGTSL010000285.1:0-3198 GCA_041940325.1 Brevundimonas sp. | reverse complement strand
TATAGGGTAAATAAAACTCATGAGTCTAGTACATGATGGATATTTTTTTATTAAACGAGGTTTTTGTCTCTCTTTATCATGGATGCCTTTGCGGAAACGACGCAAAGCTTGACCGGTCAGGCGGCGGGCAGCTCGACCCAGAAGGCGGCGCCTTCGCCCGGGCTGGAGACGACGCCGATCGTGCCGCCCTGCAGCTCGACCAGCCGCTTGGCCAGGGCCAGGCCGATGCCGTGCCCCTCGACGGTCGAGCGCTCCAGCCCGAGCCGGTTGAACGGCTCGAACAGCTGGGCCTGTTTCTCCGGCGACAGCCCGGGGCCCTGATCGATCACCTCGATGCGGACGCCGTCGTAGACCTTGGAGGCCCGGAACACGACCAGCCCGCCGGCGCCGCCGTATTTGACCGCGTTGGACGCGAGGTTGGCGATCACCTGGGTCAGGCGCTGGGAATCGGCCAGGGCGATCAGGCCGTCGCCCTCGGTGATCACATGCAGGCGGATGTCCTTCGCCTCGGGGCGCAGGGCGGTGGCGCGGCGGACGTCCTCGAGCACGCCCGGCACGTCGGTCGGGCGCAGCTCGACCTTCACGGCGCCGGACTCGGCGCGGGCCACGTCGAGCAGGTCGTGGGCCAGGGCCTCGACCTGGCGGGCGGTCTTGACCAGCATGTCGGCCATCTCGGACTGGGTCTGGGTGATGGTCCCGAGCTGGCCGGTCTTCCACAGTTCGCCGATGCCGATGACGCCGCCGACCGGGCTCTTGATCTCGTGGGCGACGTTGGCGAGCAGGCGGGACTTGGCTTCCGAGGCCCGCTCGGCGCGGACCTGACCGGCCTTGGCGCGGTCGGACAGGCGGTCGCGCTCCTCCAGCAGGGAGGCGACCAGCAGGATCGGCAGGCAGCCGAACAGCACCATCAACTGCGCCAGCAGGGCCTGATCGGCAAGGTCCGGGCCGGCGGAGATGAAGGGGCCGCGGCCGAGCATGGCCCCGCCGACCGCGGCGATGGCCACGATCACCAGGGCGGTGGAGACGCCGAGCACGCGGAAGCGCGCCGCGAACAGGATCAGGACGGGAATGACGACAAAGCCCACCTGCACCCTGGACTGGAAGAACACCACCGCGCAGACGGCCACCAGGAGGGTGAGCAACACTGCGGCCTCGGCCGTCCGGAACGGTTGGCGGAAGGCGACCATGTGCCGCCGGGTCAGGGACAGGCCGAAGGCGCCGATCACGGCGATGCCGAGAGCATGACCGAACCACCAGGTCTGGAAGGTGTAGAAGGGGTCGGCGTCGTTGATCATGTAGAGGCCGGCGGCGGTCAGCGCGGCGGCCGGGACGGGGGCGATCACAGCGGCGCTTAGCAGGAAGCGACAGGCGCCTTCCACCGTGGCCAGGTTGAGCGTCGGGGCGAAGCGGCGCGCCAGCAGCACCGCGACGCTGATCTCCAGCATATTGGTGACGGTGAACAGCCCGGTGAGGGCGTAGGAATTGCCGGCCAGCAGCTCCCCGGCGGCGATGCCGGTGGCCAGCAATCCGCCGAAACAGAGATCGTACAAGGGGCCGCGGGCATTGCGGAGCCACACCGCGACGCCGACGCCCCCGGCCGCCCAGAGGCCGGCGACGAGACCGGCGGTGCGGGCGAACTGAATGGCGATGACCACGAGGATCAGCACCGTCACGGCGGTGAAGATCGGGGCGAGCGGCTCCCGGAAGAACGCCATGGCGCTGTTGGTCGACACCACCGGGGCGGCGCGCACGGGGGGGGCGGCCTCGGGGGCCGCAACCGGCTTGGACGGGTCGAGCGCGCGGCTCATGAGCATGGGGATTCCGGGGAAGCGGGGCCGTGTCTTGCGTTATCCTTACCCGCCGGCTTCCTAATATCCCCTGAAGGTCAGGCGCTTTCGGCCAACGCCTGATTTAAGGCCCGAACCGCGGCGGCGGGTCCGTCGGCATGGTTCCAGACGGCCGAACAGACCGCCACGAAATCCGCCCCGGCGCGGGCCAGGCCGCCGGCGTTGGCGGGTGTGACGCCGCCGATGGCGACGCAGGGAATCTCGACCGTCTCCTGCCAGATGGAAAGGATGTCCGGATCGGGCCGGTGGCGGGTCTCCTTGGTCCCGGTCGGGAAGAAGGCGCCGAAGGCGACGTAGTCGGCGCCCGCCTCGGCCGCGTCCATGGCCAGGTCCCGGCTGTCGTGGCAGGTCACGCCGATCATGGCGTCCGGCCCCATGATCCGCCGGGCCTCGGCCAGGGAGGCGTCGTCCTGGCCCAGATGGACCCCGTCGCAGCCCGAGCGGGCGGCGAGGTCGGGCCGGTCGTTGAGAATCACGGCGACGTCCCGGGCGCGGGCGACCGGCGCGAGCGCCACGACCGCCGCCAGGATGGCGGCGTCGTCGGCCGGTTTCAGCCGGATCTGCAGGGCGGCCACGTCGCCGGCGGCGAGGGCGGCGTCCAGTTCGCGCGCGAAGTCGTCAAGATCGGCGATCGCCGGCGGGGTGATCAGATAGAGCCGGCAGGGCGGGCGCGGCGGGACGACGGGTTCTCTGGCCATGCCGGGGAAGTGCGGCGGCGCGGGCCGGGCGTCAATCCCGCCTACGTACATGACCGGAGTGCGAACGACTTGCATTCGCCGCATTTGCCCCGCTATAGAGAACCATTCGCAATCTCTGGCGGGTTCGGTTCCTTGTACGTCTGCAACTGCAACGGTCTTCGCAAGCGTGACGTCGCCTCGGCCATCGAGGCGGGCGCGACGCGGCCGCGTGACGTTTTCGACCGCCACCAGTGCCGCCCCCAGTGCGCCAAATGCGTCTGCGAGATGCGCGAATTGATCGACGAGACGCGCCAGGCCTTCGCCCTCGCCGCCGAATAGCTGCGGACGACTTTTACTCGCATTTTCAATGTCGTGAGAAGTGTTCGCAGGTGAACACAGCGCGTCCGTTCGTGGTATGAACGGCGTCCCCCCGCGGCGGACGCGAGTCGTTCGCCGCCCGACTTGAGGACACGACCATGAAGGGCGACCCCGCGATCATCCGCACGCTGAATGCGGTGCTGACCAACGAGCTGACGGCGGTCAACCAGTATTTCCTGCACGCCCGCATGTTCGAGAGCTGGGGGCTGAAGCACCTCGGCCAAATCATCTACGACGAGTCGATCGGCGAGATGAAACACGCCGACAAGCTGATCAAGCGGGTGCTGTTCCTCGAC
>JBGTSL010000284.1:0-3198 GCA_041940325.1 Brevundimonas sp. | reverse complement strand
GATCTGCTCCGAATAGACCTTCAGGACGTGTGGGCCGGCCGGGAGCATGGTGATGACCACGTCGGCGACCCTGACCGCCTCGGCGACCGAGCCGACGGGGGAGCAGCCGTGCGACGCGGCGCGGTCGAGCGCCTCCTTCGACAGGTCGAAGGCCATGACCGTATGGCCGGCCTTGGCCTGATTGGCGGCCATGCCGCCGCCCATGTTGCCGAGGCCGATGAAGGCGATGGTCCGGGTCATGGCGTCTCTCCCTGAATTCTGGTTGCGCCGGGATTAGCGACTTGCCGTCGCCAGCGCCAGACAGGCGTCGGCGACCGCCGGTGAGAGGCCGGCGGTTCGGGAAGGCGTGCGGAGCGCCGGGCCGGAGCCCGGAGTTCGTTGTGAGGTACCGTTTCGACTCCGTACTGACGCTCCGCGCAGAGATTGGGCGGAAGCTTGCGTCGGGTGGCGGTCTTATCGCCTTACCGCAGCGCCTCCGGCGGGCGGGCCGTGCTTGCGACACGGTCCCCGGACCGGGCGAGTATCCCCCTCGCCCCTGACATCGCATCCGGCTTTCTGACAGGCCGGACAGACCCCGGGCGAAACGCCTGCCTTATGATGGCAGGCCGGAACCGGGCCCCCGCTTCTCCACATCCCGCCGCCAGAACACGCAAGGCCTCTGCGCCTCCCCTGCGGCGGGACGGACCTATTGTCCCACGGCTTTCCGATCAGGCGGGTTCAGGACGCTGGGTCGAGAGCCATAGCGAAGGATTACAGCAAGTTAGATCGTGAAAGTCTGATGGCTGCGCATGAACTTGCAGCGCAGCAATTCGGAACCGCGGCTCACTCCGGCTTGCGGAACTCGAGCATGAACTGGCTGGTGCGGCCGCGGATGGAGTCGTCGAAGACGCTGGCGGTGCGCGGATCGTCGTCGTTCCACAGGGCGGCGGCCTCGCCCGCATAGACGAAGCCGGCGGCCTCGACCTCGCGCACCACGGTATCGTGGTCGATGCGGTGCAGGGTGTCGGCAACCGACAGGTCGGAACCATCGACGGCGTGGTGGTCGATGACGACGTAGCGGCCGCCCGGCTTCAGCGCTGCGAAGACGGCGGCGTTGACCCTGGACGCCGTATCCGCCGGGAACGGCTCCAGATGCAGGTCGTGGTAGTTCTGGGCGGTGAAGACGAGGTCGAGGCCGGAGGGGAAATCCGGCGCGCCGATCGGCGATCGGATAGCGTCGACATTGGGCAGCTGGTCGGCGGCGTCGGCGGCCTCGCCGTAGGAGGCCTGGAAGCCGATGAACTCGGCCGGCTGCCAGGCCGTGACATGGCCTTCGGGCCCGACAGCGGCGGAGAAGATGCGGGTGAAATAGCCGCCGCCGATGATCATGTCGCCGACCTTCCAGCCGGGCTGGACACCCGTGAATCGCAGGGTCTGGAGCGTCATGCGGGCTTCGTCGCGGGCGCGGTCCTCGTCGGTGCGGATCGGCGAGGCGAGGATGGCGGCGTAGTCGGTTCCGCCGGGAAGGGTCTGGACCGGAGGCGGGATCGGCAGGGGCGCGGTCTGGGCTGCGGCGGCGCCGGCGGCGAGCAGGCCGGCGGCGAGCAGGCCGGCGGCGAGGGCGATGGCGAGGCGACGCATGGCGGGATCCTCCTATTCGGGCTTGCGGAAACGATAGACGAAGCGGTCGGTGCGGCCGCGGATGGTCTCGTCGAAGACGCTGAGGCTGTGGTCGTCGGCGGGATTGGCGACGACGCGGGTCTCGCCGTCGAAAACGAAGCCGGCGGTCTCGACCTGACGCCGCAGCTCGGCCGATTCGATGCGGTGCAGGGTGCCGGCGACCGAGACGCCGGTCCCCGGCGCAGCCTGGTGATCGAGGATGACATAGAGGCCGCCCGGCTTGAGGGCGCGGAACACGGCGGCGTTCATCGCCGCGACGTCGACGCCGAAACGGGGGATGACGAAGTCGTGGTACTCCTCGCCCATGAAGACCACGTCGAGCGGGCGGTCGAAGGCCATGGTCTCGAGCGCGCCGGTGACGCGGCTGACGTTGCCGTAGGTCGCGGCGAGACTGTCGGCATAGGCGTTCTCGCGCCCCGACGTCTGGGTCGGCACGAAGGCGTAGACGTGGCCCGCCGCGCCGACGACGGGGGCGAACAGACGAGTGAAGAAGCCCTCCTCGGGGCGGATGTCGGCGATGACGTCGCCGGGCTCCAGTCGCATGAAGGCCAGCATGTCGGCGGAGCGGCGCAGGCCGTCACGGGCCCGGTCGGCCTCGGGCCGGTCGGCGTGGGCCAGGGCGGCGGCGTAGGCGTCTTCCGCCGGAACCGTCTGGCGGACGACGGTCGTGGTCCCGCCGTCGGCGACGATGATGCAGCCGGACAGGGCCGCAGCGGCGGCGAGCGGAAGGGCCAGGCTGAACAGGCGTCGGCGCATGTCGGAATCCCCGTTGCTGAGAACGCCGATAGGCCTCCGGTTTGACGCCGGATGCAACCCCTCAGGTCAGCGCAGCGGCGTCCATTCCTCATCGGCCGGCAAGGGCGCGAACAGCGCCTCCACCATCGCGTCCGACACGCCGGACAGCTCAGGCGGCGACCATTTCGGGGCGTTGTCCTTGTCGACGATGACGGCGCGGACGCCTTCCTGGAAGTCGTGGGTGCGCACGACGCGGCCGCCGAGGCGGTACTCCATCGCCATGTTGGCGGCGAAGGTTTCCAGCCCGGCCCCGGTGCGTAGCTGGCGCAGGGTGACCTTCAGGGATTGCGGCGATTTGGTCTTCAGGGTCGCCAGCTGAGCGAGGGCCCATTCGGAACCGTCGGCTTCCAGGGCGGCGAGAATCTCCTCGACCGTGTCGAAGGCGAACAGGCGGTCGATGGCCGGCAGGTGCGGCTCGATCGGCGGCTCGCCGGCGCCGGTCTCCAGCCCGTCGGCGACGTCGATCGGATGGGCCGGGTCGGCGGCGAGGATGGCGCGGAAGGCCTCCAGCGCATCGGACGGCAGGAAATGGGTGTGGATGCCGAGGAACACTGTGTCCGCCGCCTTCAGCCGGGCCCCGGTCAGGGCCAGCCAGACGCCGGTCTGGCCCGGCAGCCGCGGCAGGAACCAGCCGCCGCCGACGTCCGGAAACAGGCCGATGCCGGTCTCGGGCATGGCGTAGGTGGTGCGTTCGGTGGCGATGCGGACATCGGCCGGCTCGGAGATGCCGACGCCGCCGCCCAT
>JBGTSL010000283.1:0-3201 GCA_041940325.1 Brevundimonas sp. | reverse complement strand
CGGCGCGCACCTGGGTCCAGGCGCCCAGTTCGGCGCCGGTGAACAGCTCGGGGTCGGTGGTGGCGATCAGGGCTTCATTCAGGTGGGCGCAGGACCGCACCGCCAGAGGCGAATCCTGCCCGGCCTTGAGCAGGCGCGCGCCGGAAGGTCCGCCGAGGAAGATCTCGTCCAGATAGGGCTGGCCGATCACCCCGAGGGCCGGGCGTCCATCGGTCCGCAGCGCGATCAGATTGGTCCACAGCGGCAAGCCGGCGATGAAGGCGCGGGTGCCGTCGATCGGGTCGAGGATCCAGACATGGTCGGAGTCCGGCCGGTCCTCGCCATACTCCTCGCCGATGACGCCGTGATCCGGATAGCGGTCGGCGATCAGCCGCCGGATCGCCGCCTCGGCCTCGCGGTCGGCCTGGGTGACCGGGTCGAAGCCTGCGGCCCCGCCCTTGTCGACCTCTTCACACGCGCCGCGAAAATACGGCAGGGAGACGCGCGCGGCCTCGCGGGCCAGTTCGACGGCGAACAGTTCGTACTCGGTCATGCAGGCGGGATACTCACGCCCCGCCCCCATGTCACGGCGTCATTGCGCGTCGATTACGCCGCCTCGCCCTCGGCGTGCAGCGACTTGGCCAGGTCCAGCAGGCGCCGGCGCGGCCGCTCGCCCAGCTGGTAGTAGGCCTGGATCAGGTCGAGCGTTTCCTTGCGGGAAAACATCTCGCCGCCCTGGTTGGCCGCCTCCCGACGCTCGATGGCCTCTTCCAGCCCGTCGTAAAAATAGCTGACCGGCGACTCCAGCGCCTCGGCCAATTGCCACAGACGGGCGGCCGAGATGCGGTTGGCGCCGCATTCGTACTTCTGGATCTGCTGGAAGCGGATGCCGACCTGGGTGGCCAGCTGCTGCTGGGTCAGACCCAGCAGGCGCCGCCGGCGGCGCAGGCGGCGTCCCAGATGAAGGTCGATGTCGGTGGCCATGGCTCCTGTTCCCCTTGTTCCCTGCCTGTCCCGAAGCGGGACGGCTCGCCCTTCAGGGGGCAAGGGCCATGCCGCCTTCCCCCGGCACGAGAGAACCGGCGAACCCGGTTCTTCCGGGCATCAGCAACCGTTGAGCTTCCGGCGCATTAAACGGCCATCGACCATCGCTGGAAGGAGCGGACTATGAGCGGGTTTGGATGGATTGCGTGGATCGTCATCGGCATTATCGCCGGCTGGCTGGCTGAACAGATCATGGGGCGGAACCACGGCCTCCTGACCAATCTGATCGTCGGCGTCGTCGGCGCCCTGATCGGCGGCTTCCTCTACAACACCCTTCTGGGTGGGGACGCCGGCGGCAACTGGATCATCGGCATCATCGTCGCCACCGTCGGCGCGATCATCCTGCTGTTCCTGCTGGGACTGGTGAAGCGTCGGGCCTGACGGTCCGCCCCTTCGGGCAATAAAAAGGGCGGCTCCGTGAGGAGCCGCCCTTCTCTTTTGCGCCTTCGAAGATCAGGCGTCCGGGTCGTCCGGCTCCTGGTCCGCGCCCTCGCCCGGAACCGGCGTGGCCGGGGTCGGGGCGGGCGGCGCAGCGGGCTCGGCCGGGTTTTCCGGCGGCAGGGTCGGCGGCGGCGCGACGGGCTGTTCGGTCGGCGACGGACTGGCGTCGTCGGTCGGGTCCGCCGGAACCGCCGGGGGCGGATTCGGAATCCCCGGCACGGCCGGCGTCGCCGGGGTCGCCGGAGTCACGCCCGGCTCGGCCGGCGTGGCCGGGACGGCGGGCTGGGTCACGGTCTCGGCCGCGCCGAACTGTTCGAGGGTGAGGTCGACGACCACCACCTCGCCTTCCTGGCGGATGCCGTCGATGGGCACGGCGCGCACCGTGCCGTCGGCGCCCTGGACCGTCAGCTGCTGACGGCCGCCATTCATCCGGGCTCCGACGAGCACGCCGAGATCGCCGTCGCCGCCGCGCACGGTCATGCCCGGCTGCAGGGTCAGGGTCGGCGCCTGGGCCTGGGCCTCGGCCTGCGCCGGCGGGCTGGAGGCTGGGGGAGTCTGCGGGGCCGTGCCGTCCTGGGCGATCGCCGGAGCGGTCATGAGGAACAGGCCGGCGACACCCGTAAGGAGCGCGGTCTTTCGCATGATGATCTGCCTTGCTTCTCGCGAGCGGAAACGGCTCGCACCGGAAGACAAACCCGGCCTCGTCCGGGATGGTTTCCCCCGCCCCGAAATGACCCCCCTCTCGCCCCGATTGGCCGATTTTCGCTCGACGAGCGCCTGATCGGTCGCGCGGACGACTGCAGCGAGCCAACGGCCGTCAATCCCGAACAAGCGCGGAAAGGGCGGCCCCCGTGCGGGAGGCCGCCCCTCGTTCCGTCGCGAACGGACCTCAGTCGACCGGGCGCTGACGCTCCACGCGGCGACGGTCCCAGCGGCTGACCATGACCGTGCCGGAGGCGTCGGCCGTGAGGTCGGCCGAAGCCGCCGGCATGGAGCGGACGACGCCGTCAGCGGTGCGGATCATGACGGTGCGGACGTAGCCGCGGGCGTCCCGGGTCGTGCCGACCACCGATCCGATCAGATCGCCGTCACGGGCCCGGACCTCGGTGCCGACGGCGACATCGGTCTGGGTCGAGACACGGCGCGGACGGGCCGAGGCCTCGACGCCGACCCGGGCCTCGACGCGCCCGTCGGCGCCGGGCAGGGCGTCGCGTGTGGAGCGGACCGTGTCGCGACTGAAGTCACGGGTGTCGCGGATGGTGTCGCGGACGCCGAGGTCGGGGCGCGACACGCCCACGCCGGCGTTGCCGGAGACGTTGCCTCCCACCTGGCCGCCCAGGACCTGGGCCGCGGCGGGGGCCGCCGACGCCAACAGGGCGGCGCCGGCCAGAAGCATGAGTCTACGCATGGGATGTTTCCATCTGACGCCGGCCAGGGAGGCGACCGGCCCATGCTTAACGCCGGGGGAGCACAGGCGTTCGGCTTGGCCGTACGGGATCAGTCCTCCCGCACCCGCTTCTTGCGGAACGACGGGTTCAGCACCTGCTTGCGCAGGCGGATCGATTTCGGCGTCACCTCGACCAGTTCGTCCTCCTCGATATAGGCGATGGCCTGTTCGAGGCTGGGGCGGCGCGGCGGCGTCAGGCGCACGGCCTCGTCCTTGGCGTGCGTGCGGATGTTGGTGAGTTGCTTGGACTTCAGCGGATTGACTTCGAGGTCGCCGGTCTTGGCGTTCTC
>JBGTSL010000282.1:0-3226 GCA_041940325.1 Brevundimonas sp. | reverse complement strand
CTCCCCCGGTGGGGGAGGACTGCAAATGAGTGCGCTGGCGATCCTGAACGCGCGGCTGCTGGATCCGGCGGGCGACTACGACGGCCCCGGTGCGGTGCTGGTCGAGGACGGACGCATCGTCGAGGTCATCCGCGGCGGCGGGGCCTCGGCGCCGACCGGCGTCGAGGTGGTGGACGCGCAGGGGCTGTGCCTGTCGCCCGGGCTGATCGACATTCGGGTCAAGACCGGCGAACCGGGGGCGGAGCCCAAGGAAACGCTGAAGTCGGCCTCGCTGTCGGCGGCGGCGGGCGGGGTGACCACCATGGTCATCCAGCCGGACACCGAGCCGGCCATCGACGACCCGGCGATGATCGAATTCATCCAGCGGCGCGGCGCGGCGCTGGGTCTGGTCAATGTGCGGGCGGCCGGGGCGGCGACCCAGGGCCGGGACGGCCGGCGCATGGCCGAGATCGGTCTGATGGACGAGGCCGGGGCGCTGTATTTCACCGACGTCGACCGGGTCATCGCCGACAGCCGGATGCTGCAGCGGGTGATGAGCTATGCGGCGGCGTTCAATGCGCTGATCGCCTGCCTGCCGGCCGATCCGTGGCTGAGCGAGGGGGCGGTGGCGACCTCGGGCGAACTGGCCACCCGCCTCGGCCTGTCAGCGGCGCCGGCCATCGCCGAACGCATCCAGCTGGAGCGCGACCTGGCGCTGGTCGAGCAGACCGGCGCGCGCTTCCTGGTCGACCAGATCTCGACCGAGGGGGCGCTGGAGACGCTGGCGCGGGCCCGGGCCAAGGGGCTGGAGGTCGCGGCCTCGGTGTCGATCAACCACCTGTGCTTCAACGAGATCGACATCGGCGACTACCGGACCTTCTACCGGATGGACCCGCCGCTGCGGCCCGAGCGCGACCGGCAGGCGCTGATCGAGGCGGTGCGCGACGGGCTGATCGACGCCGTGACCAGCGCCCACGCCCCGGCCCCCGCCGAGGACAAGCGGCGGCCGTTCGCGGAGGCGGCGCCGGGAGCGGTGGGTCTGGAGACCCTGCTGCCCGCAGCCCTGTCGCTTCACCACGAGGACGGGCTGGAACTGCTCGACATCCTGCGCCCGCTGACCCACGGCCCGGCGACCTTGCTGGGGCTGGAGGCGGGGGAACTGGCCGCCGACGCGCCCGCGGACCTGATGCTGTTCGATCCGGGCGCGCCCGTGGTCATCGACGCCGACGCCCTGAGGTCCAAGTCGAAAAACTCGCCCTTCGACGGACGGCGCCTGCAAGGCAAGGTCTTGCTCACCGTCGTCGGCGGACGCATCGTCCACGACGCACGCTAGAGGGGAGCGAATCACTTTGCAGGATCTGGTCGGGCCCGCCCTGGGAACGCTCGCGCTCGCGGCGGCGGGCGGATACCTGCTGGGCTCGATCCCGTTCGGGGTGATCCTGACCCGCGCCGTGACGGGACAGGACGTGCGCGGCATCGGCTCGGGCAACATCGGCGCCACCAATGTGCTGCGGACCGGCCGCAAGGACCTGGCCATCGCCACCCTGCTGCTGGACGCCGGCAAGGGGGCGGCGGCGCTGCTGATCGCCCGCGCGCTGTTTCCGGAGGTTCCGGCCGTGGCGGCGATTGCGGGCGGGGCGGCCTTCCTCGGCCATCTGTTCCCTGTCTGGCTGGGCTTCAAGGGCGGCAAGGGGGTGGCCACCTTCTTCGGCCTGCTGCTGGCGGCGGCCTGGCCGCTGGGCCTGCTGGCCGGCGCCACCTGGCTGATCACGGCCGCCCTGTTCCGCATTTCATCGCTGGCGGCGCTGGTCTCGTCCGCCGCCGCGCCGGTCTACGCCCTGCTGCCGCTGGCCGCGTTGGGCCTGCCCGCCCCTGCCCCGATCCTGGCGCTGGCCGCGTTTACCGCCCTGCTGATCTGGATCCGCCACCATCAGAACATCGGCCGGCTGCTCAAGGGGGCCGAGCCCCGCATCGGCGCCGGGAAGGCGTGACCGCCCGGGCGCCGCTGCCGGAGACGGAGCGGTTCGCCCGACTGCGGCTGGCCCGCACCGACCGGATCGGTCCGGTCACCTTCAAACAGCTGCTCGACCGGTTCGGCACGGCGGAGCGGGCCGTCGACGCCCTGCCCGACCTGCTCCGGCGCGGCGGCGGCCACGGGCATGACCTGCCGCCCCCGTCCGAGATCGAGGCCGAGATCGAGGCCGGGTCCGCGCTCGGCGCCCGCCTGATCGTGCTGGGCGACGCCGACTATCCGGAGAGGCTGGCCGCCGTCGACCCGCCGCCGCCGATGCTGTGGGCGCTGGGCGACGCGAGCCTGATGAGCCGGCCGTGCATCGCGGTGGTCGGGGCGCGGATCGCCTCGGCGGGCGGGCAGCGGATCGCGCGCGGCCTGTCGCAGCAGCTGGGCGAGGCCGGTCATGTGGTGGTGTCGGGACTGGCGCGCGGCATCGACGGGGCGGCGCACGCCGGCGCCCTGCCGACGGGGACGGTGGCCGTGCTGGGCGGCGGGGTCGACGACGTCTATCCGCCGGACAACGCCGAGCTCTATGCGCAGATCGCCGAACGGGGCTGCATCGTCTCCGAAAGCCGCATCGGGGCGCGGGCGCAGGCGAAGGACTTTCCGCGCCGCAACCGGATCATCTCGGGCCTGTCGCGCGGCGTGATCGTGGTCGAGGCGGAGCTGCGCTCGGGCTCGCTGATCACCGCCCGGCTGGCGGGGGAGCAGGGCCGCGACGTGTTCGCCGTGCCGGGGTCGCCGCTGGACCCGCGATCGCGCGGTCCGAACGAGCTGCTGCGGCAGGGCGCCATCCTGTGCGAGGGGCTGGAGGATGTGGAGCGGGCCTTCTCGACGCTGCGGAGCCTGGAAGAGCCCCCGGCCGACAATCCGTTCGACGGCGCGCCGGACGATGTGGACGCGGCCTTCCTCGAGCAGGTCGCGGCCCTGCTGTCGCCGACCCCGACGCCGCGCGACGAGCTGGCCCGCGCGTTGAACGCCCCGGTGGGGCTGGTGGCCGCGGCGCTGCTGGAACTGAGCCTCGCCGGCCGCGCGACCCTGCTTCCGGGAGGTCTGGTTTCCCTCTGACCGACGCTCCGAATTGCGACGCCGATTGACAGCGACGCCCGCGCCAACCACGTTCCGCCCCCTTTCGCGCCCCTTCCAAGGCCCCCTCCCCGCATGAACCTCGTCGTCGTCGAGAGCCCCGCAAAGGCCAAGACCATCAACAAATATCTGGGACCGGACTTCCAC
>JBGTSL010000281.1:0-3260 GCA_041940325.1 Brevundimonas sp. | reverse complement strand
ACCGTTGACGGTGAGTTCCGCTTTGGACTTGGCCATTCTGTCTTCCCAATGCGGCGGGCCGGGCAGCCCGCTCAATGCAGCAGCCACGGCTCCGCCATTCCGGCGACCCGTGACCATCGGTTTCGGCGTCCACCCTCGGGCCTTGCGGTCCCAGGACGCCTGAAATGTAGGGCTCCCTTGGGGAGGAGCGCGCCTTCGCACCGGTCGGAGGGCGACAAACCGGGCCTCGGCGCTTTCGCGCGTATCTCTCGTGGAGTTAGCGGAACGGGCTGATATACTCGCTTTGGCGGCGAAATAAAGACCGCCGGCGCTCTTTTTCGGCGGCGGCGGAGAGGTCGCGGCCGCCGCACCGGTCCGGTCCCGCCCATTGCTTTGCGGCGGCGGGGAAAATAGCGTCGCCGCATGACTCGCATCGCGCTCGCGGCCGCCGCCGCCCTGACCCTTTCCGCCTGCGCCTCGGCCGGGCCGAACCCCTACGATTTCTCGGGCGCCTCGACCCAGGAGAACTGGAACGCGGGCAACGCCGCCTATCTGGAGTGGAATGCGGCGCGCGGCGGTTGGACGACCACCGCTTCGGGCCTGCAGTACCGCCGCGTCGGCCCGCCGAATCCGTCCGGACGCCAGCCGGCCTCTACGGACACCGTCAAGGTCCACTACCGCGGGACCTTCGTCAACGGGCGCGAGTTCGACAGCAGCTACGCCCGCAACGAGCCGGCCGAGTTCCCGCTCAACCGGGTCATCAAGGGCTGGACCGAGGGCGTCGGCCTGATGCGCGAGGGCGAAAAGTTCGAGTTCGTCATCCCGGCCGCGCTGGGCTACGGCGAGCGCTGGGTCGGCGGCGACGAGCTGCCGCCGAATTCCACCCTGCTGTTCACGGTCGAACTGCTGGAAGTGAAACCGGCGGAGTGACCGGTTTGTCCCTGCCCGGTTTGTCCCCACCGAGGGGACAGGGGCGGGACAGACGGGGACGTGACGGGGACATCCGTGACTCGAACACATACGCACGACCCGGGGCCGAGTCCGCAGACCGGGAACCGCCAAGATGACAAGGATTTAATCCGGCGAGCCGGCGCGGCGCTCTAGCCTGCCGTCGAACCTCATTGACCGAGAGCCTCCCGATGATGCGTCCCGCCCGCCTGCTCGCCTCCGCCTGCGCCGCCGTGCTGCTGTTCGGTTCGGCCCCCGTGCTGGCCCAGGTCGGGACGCCGGCGCTGGACCGGGCGCTGGCGCCGATCCCGGCTCCGCGCGACGCTCCCTATCCCGGGGTGATCTCGCTGGACATGGACGCCACCGATATCGACCGCCGCATCGTCTCGGTGAAGCAGACCATACCGGTGACGGGTCCGGGCCCACTGATCCTGTTCTATCCGGAGTGGATCCCCGGCAACCACGGCCCCGTAGGCCCCGTCGACGACATCGCCGACCTGAGGATCACCGCCGGCGGGCAGCCGCTCCGCTGGGTGCGCAATACGGTCCACACCAACGCCTTCCAGGTCGAGGTTCCGGCGGGCGTCCGCGAGGTCGAGGCCGCGTTCAAATGGCTGACCCCGATCGACGGCTCGCAGGGCCGGGTCGTCATCACCGAGGACATGCTCAACATCCAGTGGGAGAAGGCCCTGCTCTATCCGGCGGGATACGACTCCAGCGGCGTCACCTTCCGGCCGACCCTGCGCCTGCCGGCGGGATGGCGCTACGGCACGGCGCTGGAGACCGAGAGCTTCCAGAACGGTCTCGCCGTCTTCGCGCCGATCAGTCTTGAGCATTTCGCCGACAGCCCGGTGTTCGCCGGCCGCCACTATCGCCAGATCGACCTCGATCCGGGCGGCCGCTCGCCGGTGCGCCTGAACGTGGTCGCCGACGAGGCCGACATGCTGGCCGCCACGGATGACCACATTGAGCTGCACCGCAATCTGGTCGATCAGGCCGACCGGCTGTTCGGGGCTCGCCACTTCGACCACTACGACTTCCTGCTGGCCGTGACCGACAAACTGGGCGGCATCGGGCTGGAGCATCACCGCTCCTCCGAGAACAGCGTCGACGTCCGCTATTTCACCGCCCCGACCGCCACCCTGGCCGACCGCGACCTGCTGGGCCACGAATACGTCCACTCGTGGAACGGCAAGTGGCGCAGGCCGGCCGACCAGATGACGGCCAATTTCAACGAGCCGCTGCAGAATACCCTGCTGTGGGTCTACGAGGGCCAGACCCAGTACTGGGGCCAGGTGCTGACCGCCCGCGCCGGCCTGTCCAGCAAGCAGCAGGCGCTGGACTGGTTCGCCATGACCGCCGCCAACTACGGAACCATGCCGGGCCGCCAGTGGCGCGCCATGCAGGACACCGTCAACGATCCGATCATCGCCCGGCGCCGGCCGCAGCCGTGGTCCACCTACCAGCGCAGCGAGGACTACTATTCCGAAGGCGCCCTGATCTGGCTGGACGCCGACACCTGGATCCGCGAGCGGACCAACGGCCGCAAGTCATTGGACGACTTCGCCCGGGCCTTCTTCGGCATCGACGACGGCGACTGGGACCCGCGGCCCTATACCTTCCAGGACATCACCTCGACGCTGGACGGGGTGGCGGAGAACGACTGGGCCGAGTTCCTGCGCACGCGTCTGGACGCCGTCGGCCCGGACGCCGCGCCGCCGCTGGGCGGCATCGAGCGCGGCGGCTACCGGCTGGTCTGGCGCGAGGCCATGAACGCCTATCACAAGGCGCTGTACGACGAGCTGGGCCGCAACGACTTTCAGTATTCGCTCGGCATCATGACCAACGCCTCGAACCGCATCTCCTCGGTGCGCTGGGGATCGCCGGCCTTCGAGGCGGGGCTGACCTCGGGCTGGGAGGTCGTCGCCGTCAACGGCCGCGCCGCCAGCCCGGCGGTGATCGCCGAGGCCATCACCGCCTCGAAGGGCAATGCGACGCCGATCGAGATGATGCTGAAGAACGGCGAGCGCTTCCGCACCGTCCGCTTCGACTACCACGACGGCCTGCGTTATCCGCACCTCGAACGGATCGAGGGCACGCCCGACCGCCTGGGCGACATCCTCGCCCCGCGCCGCCGCTGATCGCGAGGAACGACCATGATGAGATCCGCCGCCCTCGCCCTGCTCCTCGCCTCCGCGGCCGCCGCGCCGGTCCTGGCCCAGGTCCCCGTCTCGCAGGCGCAGACGCCCCTGCCCGCGCCGACCAGCCTGCCGCGTCCCCTGCCCCCGATCCCGGCGCCGCAGGACCGGGACTATCCGGGGACTATCGGCATC
>JBGTSL010000280.1:0-3275 GCA_041940325.1 Brevundimonas sp. | reverse complement strand
GACGAGTTCCACCACGCCGCTGCACCGAGCTACCGGCGCCTCCTCAACCACGTCGAGCCCGAGCAGTTGCTCGGCCTGACGGCGACGCCCGAACGCAGCGACGGCCTCGACGTCCTGCACTGGTTCGACGACCGGATCGCCGCCGTGGGCATCCCGTCCTCCACCACCACGGGCGCGTCGGCCGGGCGGCGGAAGCGCACCGTATGCGGCTTCGACAGGTCGTCGACGGTCGGCGCCCGGTCGCGCCACGGCGACTCGAAGGGGCGACCCTCGGCCTTGGCGGCGTCGCGCAGGGCGCCGGTCTCCTCCGCGGTCAGGAAGTCGCGGTAGGCGTGGCCGGTCTCGAGCAGAATATTCGCCACCTCGCGATGCCGGTCGGCGCGCGAGAACTGGAACACGGGTTCGTCGTCGGGGAACAGGCCCAGCCAGCTCAGACCGTCAAAGATGGCCCTGACGGCGGCGTCGGTCGACCGTTCGCGATCCGTGTCCTCGACCCGCACCAGGAACCTGCCGTTGTGGCGCTTCGCATACAGGTAGTTGAAAAGCGCCGTGCGAGCGCCCCCTATGTGCAGGAATCCGGTCGGCGAGGGGGCGAAGCGGGTGACGACTTCGGGCGTGGAAGCGGGCGGGGAGGTCATGGCGGGCGTTATACCGCCCGTTCCGCCGATGCACAGTCTCCGCGCGCGTCTGGCCGGCTTTCTCCGCCTGCAGCTGGCCGCGCAGGCCCTGCGCTGGCGCCTGTGGGCGCCCGTGGCCATGGGCGGCGGCTGCGCCGTCTATTTCGCGCTGAAGTCGGAGCCGGCGGCCTGGCCCTTGCTGACCTTCGCCATGATGGCCGCCGCCGTATGGCTGGGCGCGCGCCGTCGGGGGCTGGCTCGCGTCTGGACCCTGCCGTTGATGCTGCTGGCCTGCTTCGCCCTCGGACTGGCCGTGGCCAAGCTGCGCACCGATGCGGTGGCGGCCCCGATCGCCCCCGCCCTGACAGAGCCCACCGTGGTCGAGGGCTGGGTCATGGACGTCGACAGTCCCGGCGCGGCCGGGCCGCGGGTGGTCCTCGCGCCGGTGCGGATTCGCGGCCTGCCTCCCGAGCGAACGCCCGAGCGCCTGCGGGCCACGGTCCGGGGGCTGGCGCCGGAGCCGGGCGAGGCGGTGCGCCTGTTCGCCATCCTCAATCCGCCGCCGGCCCCGGCCAGCCCCGGCGCCTACGACTTCGGCCGCAACGCGTATTTCCAGTCGATGGGCGGCGTCGCCTTCGGCCTTGACGAGGCGCGGCCCGCCTACGTCTCCGAGCCCCCGTGGGACATCCGGCTGGCCATGTGGGTCAATAGCGTCCGCTATGACCTGGCCAAACGAATCGTGGCCCGGCAGGGCGAGCGGGCCGGCGGCGTCGCGGCGGCCATGACCACGGGCCACGAGGCCTGGCTCGACCCCGGCGAGGTCGAGGTGATGCGCAACTCCGGACTGGCGCACATCCTGTCGATCTCCGGCCTGCACATGGCCGTGGTCGGCGGCTTCGCCTTCTTTCTCGTGCGCCTGCTGGTCGCGGCCTGGCCGTGGCTGGCCCTGCGCGTGCCCGGCAAGAAGGTGGCGGCCTGGGCCGGCCTGATCGCGGTCGGAAGCTATCTGGTGATCTCGGGGCATCCGCCGCCGGCCGAGCGGGCCGCGATCACCGCCTCGATCGCCTTCATCGCCATCCTGCTGGACCGGCAGGCGATCACCATGCACGCCCTGGCCGTCGCCGCCTTCGTGGTGCTGCTGCTGCAGCCCGAAGCCATCGTCACCCCCGGTTTCCAGATGTCCTTCGCCGCCACGGCGGCGCTGGTGGCGCTGGTTGAAGCCTGGCCGCGCCGCCCGAAGGAGATCTCGACCCCCTGGCCGATCCTGCTGGTCCAGCGCAGCGGCGCCTGGATCGGCGCGGCCGTTCTCGCCAGTCTGGTGGCCGGGGCCGCGACCGGCCCGTTCGCCATGCAGCATTTCAACCGCACCCCGATGTACGGCCTGCTCGCCAACCTGGCCACGGCGCCGGTGTCGGACTTCCTGATCATGCCGGCGCTGGCGCTGGGGGCGTTGCTGGAGCCGCTGGGCCTCGGCGGGCCCTTCTTGTGGCTGGCGGCGCGAGGCATCGAACTGATGCTGGCCATCGGAATGTGGACGGCCGACCTGCCCGGGGCGGTGCGGACCATCGCCAGCGCCCCCGACTACGTCCTGCCCATCGCCTTCCTCGGCGTGCTGTTCTGCTGCCTGTGGCGCGGGCCGCTGCGCTGGCTCGGCCTGCCGTTCGCAATGGCGGTGATGCTGTGGCCGCGCGCCCCGACGCCCGACCTGTGGATCGGCGACGGCGGGACCAACGCCGCCTGGGTCGAGGCGGGGGAGGCGGTTGTGGCCCGGCCCGGCGTTCGCCAGTTCGCCGTCGACGTCTGGTCCCGGCGGCGCGGCGTAACGCCGGTCGGCCGGCCGGCGGAAGGCTGGACGTGCTCCCGCTTCTCCTGCTCACCGGACACCGCCGACGCCGGGCCGCTCGCGATTTGGTGGGGCCGCCGCGCGCCGTCGGCCGAGCAGCTGGAGGCCCTGTGCCGATCCGCGCGCGTGGTCAGCGTGCGCGCGCCCGTCGCGGCCCTTCCGAACTCATGCGAGGGGCGGCTGGTGCTGGATGGCGTGGACTACGCCCGCGGCGGCGCGGTCGAACTGTGGCGCGCGGGACCGGCGGCGGAGAACCGCTGGCGCGCCGTCTGGTCCGCCGACGTGCGCGGCGACCGGCCGTGGTCCCGCCTCGGCGACCCTGAGGTCAGTGATAGCGGCGGATGAGGCCGACCAGCTTGCCCTGCACCTCGACCTGATCCGGTCCGAAGATGCGGGTCTCGTAGTTGCGGTTGGCCGGCTCCAGGGCGATCGAGGCGCCCTTCTTGCGCAGCCGCTTGAGGGTGGCTTCCTCGCCCTCGACCAGGGCCACGACGATCTCGCCCGAGTTGGCGGTGTCGGCCGATTTGATGATCACCATGTCGCCGTTCAGGATCCCGGCCTCGATCATCGAATCGCCCTCGATCTCGAGCAGATAGTGTTCGCCGGCGCCGAGCATGGCCTCGGGCACCGGATAACGGGCCTGTTCGTGCTCGATGGCGGCGATCGGCGTGCCCGCCGCGATCTTGCCCATCAGCGACAGTTCGCGCGTGTCATTGGCCGCCTCGATCGCCTGCGGCCGGCCGCCGCCCTCGATGACGCCCGGGGTGAAGCCGGCCCGGCCGCGGGGCGCGCCCGCCGTGGCCTGATCCGGCAGC
>JBGTSL010000279.1:0-3284 GCA_041940325.1 Brevundimonas sp. | reverse complement strand
GACGACACCGGCGAGGAGATTTTCGCCGACAAGATCGGCCTGATGCTGGCCCGCGACCTGTCGGCCCTGCACCCGAACGCGACCTTCGTCGTCGATGTGAAGTCGACGGGCCTCTACAAGACCGACGAGGTTCTCAAGGCCAACGGGGCGGAGACGGTCTACTGGAAGACCGGCCACAGCTACATCAAGCGCAAGACGGCGGAGCTGGGCGCGCTGGCGGGCTTCGAGAAGTCGGGCCATTTCTTCTTCAGCGACCCGATCGGCCATGGCTATGACGACGGCATCGTCGCGGCCGGGGCGATCCTGGCCATGCTGGACCGGAATCCGGGGAAGAAACTCAGCGAATTGAAGGCGGCCCTGCCGGACGCCTGGACCAGCCTGACCATGTCGCCGCACTGCGACGACGAGCTGAAATACGAGGTTCTGGAGCGGATCGTCGCCGAGTATCAGGCCCTGGCCGACGCCGGCGGCGAAATCCTCGGGCGGAAGATCGTCGAGGCCATCACCGTCAACGGCGTGCGGATGCATCTGGAGGACGGCAGCTGGGTGCTGGTGCGGGCCTCGTCGAACAAGCCCGAGCTGGTGGTGGTGGTCGAGAGCATGCGGTCGGAAGACGACATGCGCGCCCTCTTCCGCGACGAGGTGAAGCCGCGGCTGGCGAAATACCCGGAGATCGGCGCCTATAATCAGGAGATCTGACGGGCGTCAGACCAGCGCCAGCAGGCCGATCAGACCCAGCGCCAGGCCGATCAGGGCCAGCAGGGACAGGGTGACGACGGCGGCGATGCGGGGACCGGAGCGGGCCACCGCGCGGGCGTCGGTGCTGAGGCCGAGGGCGGCCATGGCCAGTACGGTCAGGGCGGTGGTGATCCAGCCGAGCACGGGCAGGGCGGCGGCGGGGATCAGACCCATCGACCGGGCGGCCATCATCAGCAGGAAGCCGACGATGAACCACGGCAGCAGGTGGCCGAGCGGCACCTTGCGAGGCGGGGCGTCCGTTCCCGCCTCCGCCCGGCCGCCGCGCAGGGCCACGATGACCGCCAGGGCGAGGCAGACCGGACCGAGCATCAGCACCCGCACCAGCTTGATCAGAGTCCCGGCCTGGGCGGCGACGGCGCCGACCGGCAGGGTGGCGGCCAGCACCTGGGGCACGGCGTAGACGGTCAGGCCGGCGAGCACGCCGTAGCGGACGTCGGTCATCTCCAGCAGGGCGCCGAGCAGGGGCAGGGTCAGGACCACGACCACGCCGAGTACGGCCGTGAAGGCGATGGCGGCGGAGACGTCCTTCGCGTCCGCGTCGATGACCGGGGCGACGGCGACGATGGCCGAATTGCCGCAGATAGCGTTGCCGCAGGCGATCAGCGCCGCCATCCGCCGCGGCAGGCGCAGCAGCCGGCCGAGCCCGTAGCTGACGGCGATGGCGAGAGTGACCACCAGCGCCGTGCCGAGCAGCAGACCCGGTCCGATGGCCATCACGGTGGCGGCGCTGACGGAGGCGCCGAGCAGGACCACGGCGATCTCCAGCAGGGTGCGGGCGCTGAACTCGACGCCGGGCCGGATGGAGGCCGGGGGCGTCCACAGCGAGCGGATCGTCGCGCCGATCAGAATGGCCAGCACGATGGCGTCGATCCAGCCGCGCCCGAACAGCCGCACCTCCAGCGCCTGCACGGCGAGCGCCGCCACGGCCACGGCGGCGCAGGCCAGCAGGCCGGGGATCAGGGAGAGGACGCCGCGGGCGGGAATCATGGGGAGAGACTGCGCCGGGGCGGGGCCGGTTTCCATGGCTGAGTTATGCCTCACCGGAAGGGCAGGCCTCCTAGCGGTAAGCGCCGTCCCGGAGATTGATGTCGTATTCGACCCTGGCCTTCAGCGCCGACAGCATCTGCGACCATCCCATGCAGTTGCCGTAGGAGGCCTGCAGTCCCGCCGGGGTCTGCCGCCAACCTTCCTCCGCAATGCGGACGAGCGTACGGGCGCCCTCGTCCAGCGGCTGGAAGGTCATGGTGACCGTCGTCATGTAACCGGCGTCCGTGACCTGATCGGGCCCTTCGGGCGCCCCCTCGCTGGCGGCCCAGCGCAGGACGATGCGTTCGTCCTGGACAACCTCGACCACCTCCACCGGAAAGGAATCCGGGAATTCCGAGAAGGCCCACTGAACCGTCGCGCCCGTCTCCAGCCGACCGACCGCCCCGCCTGTGGTGAAATAGCCGGACAGTTTCGCCGGATCGGCGACGGCCTCGAACACCTCATGGACCGGCCGCGCGACGCGGGTCGAGACCTCGAATTTCAACTCCATTGGTCCTCTCCGTGGTTGCCGCCGGGGTTTATATGTTATAGAAAGATAACATGTCAAACGGCGACGATCTGGACAGTGTTTTCAAGGCCTTGGCCAATCCGGTTCGCCGGCGGCTGCTGGATGCAATGAAGGACGGGCCGCGCACCACCGGTCAGCTGTGCGAGGCGGAGCGTGCGTTGGACCGCTGCACGGTGATGCAGCATCTGAAAACTCTGGAGTCGGCCGGACTGATCATTGTCCGCCGTGAGGGACGCGAGCGCTGGAACCACCTCAACGCCATGCCGATCAAGGCCGTGCACGACCGGTGGATCGCGCCCTATGCCCGGGGGGCCGTCGCCATGCTCGCGGACCTCAAGGGTCGGGTGGAATCCTAACCCGCCGCCTTCACGGCCGCCGCCACGTCCGCGACCACCGACTTGACCAGAACGGCGTCGTCGCCCTCGGCCATGACGCGGATCAGCTTCTCGGTGCCGGAGGGGCGGACCAGCAGGCGGCCCTGGCCGTTCAGGCGGGCCTCGGCGTCGGCGATGGCGGCCTTGACCGAAGCGGCCTCCAACGGCTTGCCGGCCTTGTAGCGGACGTTCTCGAGCTTCTGCGGAACCTTGTCGAACTGCTTCGCCAGTTCGCTCATCGGGCGGCCGCTTTCGATCAGCACGGCCAGCACCTGCAGGGCCGACATCAGGCCGTCGCCCGTGGTGGCGTAGTCGTGCAGGATGATGTGGCCTGACTGTTCCCCGCCGAGGTTGAAGCCGCCCTCGCGCATCCGCTCCATGACGTAGCGGTCGCCGACCTTCGTCCGCTCCAGCGTCAGGCCCTCGGCCTGCAGCCGGCGCTCCAGCCCCAGATTGGACATGACGGTGGCGACGAGGCCGCCGCCCTTGAGCAGGCCGCGCTTCGCCCAGTCGAGGGCGACCATGGCCATGATCTGGTCGCCGTCGACGACCTGACCCTTCTCGTCGCAGTTGTTGACCCGGTCGGCGTCGCCGGC
>JBGTSL010000278.1:0-3287 GCA_041940325.1 Brevundimonas sp. | reverse complement strand
CGCCTCGCCGGCGAGGCCCGCGCCCGCCAGCACAAGGGCGTCGACATCGCCGCGCCGCAGGGCACCACCGTCTTTGTCGCCTGCGAGGGCGAGGTGGAGCGGACCGGTTATGACGCCGGCGGTTACGGTCGCTTCATCGAGGTGCGCCATCCGAACGGCATGACCACCCTCTACGCTCATCTGAGCCGCGTTGACGTCGCCCGTGGCGACCGGCTCGGCTCCGGGGAACGGATCGGCCTGGTCGGTTCGACCGGACGCTCCACCGGCCCCCACCTGCATTTCGAGGTCCGCCGCAACGACGCCCAGGTCAATCCGACCTCGGTCCTCGGCCAGGCGTTCGAAGTCGAGGTCAGCGAGCTTTCCGTCTAGGTCAGCCGCCCAGCCCACGGTTTGTTCACCCATTGATGCGATAGGTCATTCCTCACGAAGGGGGTGACTTGGACCGTATCCTGTATTGCCTGACGACCGAGCACGACTGGCGCTGGACGCTGGCGGCCGCCGTCCTGTGCGTATTCGGGGTCGGCGTCGCCTTCCGGCTGCTCGTCGGAGCCCGGGCCCTGCCGCGCACCCGGCGGCGCGAGGTCGCCCTGCTCGGCGCGGTCGTCGGCGGCGTTGCGGCCTTCTCGACCCATTTCATCGCCATGCAGGGCTATGACGCCGGCGGCGAGGTCCGCTACGGGCTGCTCCTTACCCTGCTGTCACTGGCCCTCGGAGTCGGAGGCGTTGCGCTGGGCTCCGTCATCCTGCTGATCAGGGACAGCGCGCTCGGTCGCGGTATCGGAGGCGTCGTCGGCGTTTCCGGCGTGGCCGCCATGCATTTCGTCGGGGTCGCGGCGCTCGAGTTGCCCGGGCGCGCCATCGGCTGGGATTCGGTCCTGGCCGGCGCCGCCGTCGTGGGCGGACTGATCCTGGCGTTCCTCACGGGCACGGTCGTCTACCGCAAGACTGTGCCGCGCTTCGCGGCCGCCTGCCTGACCGGCGCCCTGTCCATCATCTTCCTGCATTTCACGGCCATGAGCGCCATGACCATCATGCCCGGCGCCGCGGCGGCGACGGTGGCGGTCGGGCCGACCTTCTCCGCCTCGACCATGATCGCGGTGCTGACGGTGATGGTCGTCGCCATGGTGGGTGTGGCGGGGGCCATCGCCTGGATGGGCTATTTCTCGCGTTCCAGCGCCCTGACCCAGATTCGCGAGGCGATCGACGCCATGCCGGACGGTCTGGCCTTCTTCGACGCCGACGACCGGCTGGTGCTGTGGAACAATCGCTACGACGAGGTGAACCCGGAGCTGTCCTCGAACCTCCAGGCCGGCATGACCTTCCGCGAGATCATCCAGATCGGTCTCAACGAAGGCCTCTACGCCGAGGCCAAGGGCCGCGAAGAGGCATGGATCACCGAGCGGATGGAGTCGCGCCGGGCCCTGTCCGCGATGATGGAGCAGCGCATCGCCGGCGATCGCTGGCTGCGCGTGGCCGACCGCCGCACCGCCGCCGGCGGCATCGTCACCGTCTGCACCGACATCACTGATCTGAAAAACGACGCCCGGGCTCTGGCGGAAGCCCGGGATGCGGCCCAGACGGCGAACGCGGCCAAGAGCCAGTTTCTCGCCAACATGAGCCACGAGATTCGCACGCCGCTCAATGGCGTCATCGGTCTGGCCCAAGCCTTGGCCAATACGACGCTCACGGCGCAGCAGGCGGAAATGCTGGAGCTCATCCAGTCGTCAGGCCGCACCTTGCAGGTTCTGCTCAGCGACATCCTGGATCTTGCGCGGGTCGAATCCGGACGGCTTGAACTCTCCGAGGAGGCGTTCGACCTCGGGCTCGCCGTCCGCGAAGCCGCCCGGCTGTATGAGTCCTCGGCGCGCGACAAGGGACTGCAGTTCTTCGTCGAGATTTCTCCCGACATCGACTGCTGGATCACCGGCGATCCGGTTCGGCTCAAACAGATCCTGACCAACCTCGTCTCGAACGCGGTCAAGTTCACGGGCGAGGGTTTCGTCAGCCTGACCGCGGCTCCCGGGCCGCCTCGCGACGGGGCCCCGACCCTGCGGTTCTCTGTCGAGGACACCGGTATCGGATTCGACGGGCAGACCCGGGAACGCCTGTTCAGCCGGTTCGAGCAGGCCGATGGGGCCATCACGCGGAAATTCGGCGGCTCCGGTCTTGGCCTCGCCATCTCCCGCCAACTTGCCGAGATGATGGGCGGAGACCTGGATTGCGAGAGCGAACCCGGCGGCGGGTCGGCCTTTATCCTGACCATCCCCTTCAGGGCGGCGCGGGCTCCGGCGGCTGCGACGGGCGAGGCGACCCCCGACCAAACCGCTCCGAAGGCGACGACGCGCGTGCTGTTGGCCGACGACCATCCGGTGAACCGCCGCGTCGTCGAGGTGATCCTGGCCCAGGCGGACGTGGCCCTGACCTCGGTCGAGGACGGCGCCCAGGCCGTCCAGGCCATCCGGGAGGGCGATTTCGATCTTGTGCTGATGGATATGCAGATGCCGGTCATGGACGGCCTGACCGCGACCCGGGAAATCCGCCTGCACGAAGCGGCGATGGGGCTGGCCCGCACGCCGATCATCATGCTGACGGCCAACGCCCTGCCCGAGCACATCAGCGCAGCCGAGGCGGCGGGCGTCGACCGCCACCTGCCCAAGCCCTTCGACGCAACGGAGCTTCTGCATCTCGTGGCCGCCCTGCCCCGGGCGATGGCCAGTTCGATCGCGGCCTGACAGCCCCGCGCTATTCGTAACCGTGCGCCGCCTCGTTGATGACCTGCGAAGGCATTGACGAGAAATCGACCGCGACCGGACGGCCGGCCTTGGCCTGAAGCGTCTTGATGACGTGTTCGAGGCGGCGTCGAACCTCGCGTTCCGCCCCGGTTTGGCTGTCGAGATTCAGGGGGGCCAGGCAGAAGTCGATGATGGCCTCGGGCCGCGTGATCGGTTCCATGGAGTGTCTCCTTATTCGGCCGCCACGAACTGGGCGGTTTCTGTCGAGTCCTTGAGCGCGGTGGTCGAGGACCGGCCGCTGGAAATGACGGTCGCGACCTGGTCGAAATATCCGGTTCCGACCTCGCGCTGGTGCCGGGTGGCGGTGTAGCCGGCGGCTTCGTTGGCGAACTCGCGCTGCTGCAGCTCGGAATAGGCGGCCATGCCGCGGTCGCGGTAGCCGGCGGCCAGTTCGAACATGCCGTTGTTCAGGCTGTGGAACCCGGCCAGGGTCACGAACTGGAACTTGTAACCCATAGCCCCCAGCTCGCGCTGGAATTTGGCGATGGTTTCCTT
>JBGTSL010000277.1:0-3306 GCA_041940325.1 Brevundimonas sp. | reverse complement strand
AGGATGAACAGGAAGATATAGGTGGCCGAGACATAGGTCGGGATACCGTAGATCCCTTCGGTACCGTATGCCATGTGCTCGACGACCTGCTCGAAATCGTAGCCGCGATGGGCGAGCATTCCGGGCAGATAGTTGCCGAACAGACAGTAGAGCAGGAACGCGCCGGAGATGATCGGCAAGGCGGGTCCCATGATGACCCAGGCGGCGGCGAATACCGTGACCAGAGCAACAACGCCGACGACGAGATCGAGGGTCAGCGGAAAGCCGGCGCGCAGGATCAGCGGCGCGTACTCGATCCACTGGTAGAAGGCCACGCCCATGCCTGCCAGGCCGGCCGCCCAGGCGATCGAGCGGACCGGCATCGTCCCTCCCCTCATCGCAGCGACGAGCGGAAAGGTCAGCAGCATGAGGAAGCCGACGTGGAAGGCACGCACGACCTGGCTCGGAAAGTTTATGAGATGGGCCGAGACACCGATCTGATATGCCGAGAAAGCGACGGCGATCCAGAACAGGATGCGACCCTCGCGGCTCGACGGAAAGCTTCCGTGTGTTGGATCATGGATCGCGGCGCTGGTCTGCGCCGCATCGCCGTGCGTTTCGACGGTGGACATGTGGCTCTCCGATCAAAGCCAGCCTGCTTGATATCGCGCGGAATTCCGGCGCGGGATCGCCCGCGCCGGAAGGGTCATGCCCCTGAACCGCTCGGGCTCAGAGCAGCCCCTTTTCCTTGTAGTAGCGCTCGGCGCCGGGATGCAGCGGGATCGGAAGGCCCATTGCGCCCTTTTCCGCACTGATGGCCTTGGCGGCTGCATGGGCCGCGACCATCTCGTCGAGGTTCTCGAAGAGCTGCTTGGTCATCTGGTACGCGGTTTCCTCCGAGACGTCCGAATGCGTCACCAGAACGTTCGTGATGGCAAGCGTCGGCACGTCGGCGGACTGACCCTCATAGGTCCCGGCCGGGATGGTCGCGGCGAGGAACGGTGCGCCAAGCGTCTCGGCAACCGATTCCGGTACCGACACCATGGTGATCGGAAGCGATACCGAAAGGTCCTTGATGGAGGCGACGCCAAGACCGGCCGACTGCAGGGTCGCATCGAGCTGGCGGTTCTTGATCAGTTCGACGGACTCGCCGAAGGGCAGGTATTCGGTCTTGCCGAGATCGTCGTAGCTCATACCCATCGCCTGGAAGATGCGGCGAGCTGCGTCCGGCCACGCCTCCCACGTGACGGGCCGCACGATCGCCTCTCGGACTACAACTTCTTCCGCCTCGTCGACGGCTGGGGCAACGCCAGGGGCCCCTGGGGCAGCCGCTCGGGGCGCCTGTTGGGCCTGGCGGAAGGCCTCGATTTCCCGGAGGCTGGGAGGGGTGTCGCGGCCCTGGAAGGCCTGAATCATCTCCGGGGTGAGAGTGCCGAGCTTGCGCGCGCCGCCAGCTGGTGGCTGCTGGGCGGGCTTCTCCCCGGGCCGGGCGCTACCAGGCGCCTGCTGGGCCGGGCGGCCAGTTTGCTGGGAAGGCGGCGCGATCCGGATGTTCGGGGTCGGCCTGAGGGTCGGCCGCGGGCCCGGGCGTGGCTGGCCTCCCTGCCCGGCCGGCGCACCCTGTCCGCTGGGGCGGGGCGTGTTCAACTGGCGCATCGGCTTGGGGCCGTGCGACAACGGGGTGCGAGGCGCCTCTGGAGGCGGGGCAGGAGGAGCCGGCGAACGCGCCGGGGGCTCTGCAGGGGCCTTAGTGACCGGGGCCGGCTCAGGCTGTTTGGTAGCCGCTGGAGACGGCGAGGCCGGCGGCGTTTTCTCATCGGCGGGGATGGGCAGTTTCTCCTGGGAGGCAGTCGGCGCGGGGGGGGCGCTGACGGGTGGGGTTGGGGTCGGCGGAACTGGGGCGGGAGTGGGCCTCACCGGCCTGGCAGGTGGGGGCGTTGCGGTCTGGGGCGCGGGCTCGGCCGGGGCGGCTTCAGCCGGGGGCGGTGCCTCAGGCTCGGCCGGCGTGGGGGTAGTCGCGGCAGTGGACGGTTGTGATGGAGCGCCACTGGCCTCGGCACGCGCAGGCTGAGACCGACCGCGAGTGTTGAGGTCGCGAATCGGGCGCGCAGCCTGAGGTAGGGCCGCCGGGGCGGCGGGTGAAGGGGCAGAGGCCTGAGGTTGTGTGGAGGGGCCCTTTTTCACCAGCTGCACGATCTGGTCCCGGACCTCAGGCTCGATGGTGCTCAGCTGATTCTTCGCATCGATGCCGTGTTGCTGACACAGCGTGAGCAAGTCCTTGCTCTCCATGTCCAACTCACGCGCCAACGCAAAGATGCGGACCTTTTCTTTCTTCGGCTGCAAGCGACAACTCCCCGTGCTCGGCTCATTCAGACATAGTTTCTCCCCCGGCAACGATGAAGTGTTGGGGGTGGGTGGTGGATCACTGCCTCTATTCTACCGGAGCGGCCCATTGAGAAAAGAGATCCCTGCTGTGAGCCCCGATTTCCGGCCCTGGGCGAGTAAACGTCACTGGTCCGGAGCCTGGTGCTCCTCGGTTTTTGAAGGCTCCTGGCGCCCTGGGGACTGACCGACGGGGGGGGGCGGCAGGCCCTCCGTCGAGTCGCTCGGCCCAACCTCGGCGGCGGACTCAGCCGGGATGACAGGTTCCGTTTCACCCGACTCTAAATCGTTGCTTTCTGTGACGCTGAAAGGTTCAGTGTCCGAAGGGGCTGATTCCCCGGCATCATCGAGGCTCACCGGTTCAGCCCCTTCTTCGGGGGACTCACCGGGGGGGGCCCCCACCGGCTGTGCGAACAGGCTTTCGAACTTCTGCCTCGCCTCAGAGGGCGCATCCGCAGGTCGCGCCCCGGCCGGAAGCGCCACCTGCCCGTCCAGCTTGACCTTGGCGGGGCGAGCCACCTTCTCTTGCGGCTGGTCGGCCATCTCGTCGGCATAGGCAATGATCTCGGCGGCCGTCTCCTCATCCAGGCCGCCCATCTCCACCAGTTCTTGCGGGGTCAGTACGGCGACGTCCTCGCAGGAGAGGAAGCCCTCTTCGATGAGCGCTCCGGCCAGTTCTGGCGACATGCCAGGCAGCTCCATGAACTGACTTTCCGCCTTCTCGATGGCGGTGTTCAGCTCCTCGTGGGTCATGATCTCGATGTCCCACTCGACCAGTTTGGAGGCCAGCCTAACGTTCTGCCCACGCCGGCCGATGGCCAGGGAGAGTTGGTCCTCCTTCACCAGGACGATCGCCCGCTCCAGGCGCTCATACAGGAACACCTCCTCGATGTCCGCAGGCTGCAGCGAGTTGCGGATCAGGACCTCGAGCGAGTCATTCCACCG
>JBGTSL010000276.1:0-3309 GCA_041940325.1 Brevundimonas sp. | reverse complement strand
CCTCTATCTGAACCGGGTCTATTTCGGGGCCGGGGCCTATGGCATCGAGGCGGCCTCGCAGCGCTATTTCGACAAGGGCGCCAAGGATCTGACCGTCGGCGAGGCGGCCCTGCTGGCCGGCCTGCTCAAGGCCCCGTCGCGCTATTCGCCGGTGTCGGAGAGCGAGCGGGCCGCCACGCGCGCCACCGTGGTCCTGAACGAAATGGTCGACGCCGGGGTGATCACACCCGAACAGCGCGCCCAGGCCGTGACCGAGCCGGTGCGGGTGTCGCGCACCCTGGCCAGCCAGCACGCGCAGTATTTCGTCGACTGGCTGGACAAGCAGATCCGCGAGCTGGTCGGCGAGCCGACCGAGGACATGATCGTCGAGACGACGCTGGATCTGACCCTGCAGACCTCGGCCGAGCGGGCGGTGCGGCGCATTCTTGAGCGGGACCGTTCGAAGGGCGTGCAGCAGGCGGCGCTGGTGGCCCTGGACGGCGAGGGCCGGGTGCGGGCCATGATCGGCGGCGCCTCCTACGCCGACAGCCAGTTCAACCGGGCGGTCGACGCCCGCCGCCAGGCCGGTTCGGCATGGAAGCCGTTCGTCTATCTGACCGCGCTGGAGAGCGGCTACACGCCCCAGACCCGGGTCAACGACGCCCCGATCCGCATCGGCAACTGGTCGCCCCGCAACTATTCCGGCAGCTTCGCCGGCGAGATGACCATGGCCAACGCCGTCGCCCAGTCGACCAATACGGTGGCGGCCGGCATGGCCGACCAGATCGGCCGCGACAACGTGGCCCGCACCGCGCGCCGCCTCGGCATCACCAGCCGGATCGGTCTTGAGCCGGCCATGGCGCTGGGGGCCGTCGAGGTCTCGCCGCTCGACATGGCCCAGGCCTATGACGCCTTCGCCAACGGCGGCAAGCGGGTCCGGGCCTATGGCATCAGCCGCATCCGCACCCCGCAGGGCCGGGTCATCTATCAGCGCGCCAGCCGTGAGACCGGGCCGGTGCAGGCCATCTCCAACCCGTATCTCTACTACATGAACCAGATGCTGCGCGGGGTGATGACCTCGGGCACCGGCCGCTCGGCGGCGATCTCCGGGCGCGACACGGCGGGCAAGACCGGCACCACCTCGGATTACAAGGACGCCTGGTTCGTCGGCTACACGGGCGGCTTCGTCACCGCCGTCTGGGTCGGCAAGGACGATAACAGCCCGATGCGCGGCGTCACCGGCGGCTCGTCGCCCGCGGCGATCTGGAAGGCCTTCATGCAGGCGGCCCTGCCGCGCCTGAACGCCCCCGCCATCCCCGACGGCCCGCCGATGCCGGAAGGCTGGCGTCCGCCCGACCCGGTCGAAAGCCTGATCGGCCAGATCGGCGATCTGTTCGGCGACAATCCCCCCGGAGACACCGCCGTCGACCCGCTGGACGAAAGCCTGCTGGAGCCCCAGCCGCGCCCGCGTCCGACCGCGCCCGAACGTAACGAGCCGGCGGTGCTGCGCCCGACCCAGCCGCAGCCCCAGCGCGACCCGCCCGCGCCCCGGCCAGAACCGGCCCCGCCGCCGGAGAAGAAGGCCGACCCGCTGTTCTTCTGACCGATACATTTCGGCAGCGACAAGCGAGACATCCCGGTCGGAGACAAGGGCGACATCCGCGACAGGCGCGACGTCAGGGCGGGAGGGCGCTCTACCGCCCCACCGCATGCAGCGCCGGACCATTCTCGCGCAGCCATTTGCGGAACGGCCGGTGGTCGCCGACCAGCCGCTGGACCACCGACCAGTAGGCCGGGCTGTGGTCGGCGTGGACCAGATGCGCCACCTCGTGGGCCGCCAGATAGTCGGCCACGGCGGGCGGAGCCATGATCACGCGCCAGCTGTAGCGGATGGTGCGGTTGTGCGGGCTGCATGAGCCCCAGCGGCTGCGGGTGTCGGCGATCGACACCGTCACCGGGCGCTGGCCGAGGGTGCGCAGGTGATGTTCCGTCCGCTCGACCAGCACCTGCCGCGCCAGCCGCCGGAACAGGTTCTGGACGCGCCGGGCAAAGGCCTCTCCCTCGCCGCCGGACTGGATGAAGGGACCGTCGGGACCGTCGATCACCCGGGCCGCGCCCGCGCCGCCGGTCGCGACCAGCCGGGTCGGGCGGCCGTAGAGGGGCACCAGGGCGCCGGGCTCCAGCGGCGCGCTCTCGGGCCGTTCCGCCAGCCGCTGCCGCATCCAGTCCGACCTGGTGCGGGCGAAGGCCACGGCCTGGGCGAGGCCGCGCTCGCTCGGCGCGACCAGCACCGCCTCGCCGGCTCGTCCGTCGATGCGGATCGACAGCCGCCGGGCGCGCGGGTTGACCGACAGCCGGGCCGGGACGCCGACGACGTCAGGCGGCAGCCGCTGGCCGTTCCGGTACTGCACAGATCGCCTCGTTCCTCGCGATGAAGTCGCGCACCCGCGGATAGATGTCGTCGCGGAAACGGCGGCCGTTGAAGACGCCGTAGTGGCCGACCTCCGGATGGACGTAAAGGCTGCGCCGGTCCTCGGGCAGATTCGAACACAGGCCGTGGGCCGCCTGGGTCTGGCCGACGCCGGAGATGTCGTCCTTCGCCCCCTCGACGGTCATCAGGCCGATGTCGGAGATCCTGGCCAGGTCGACCTTGCGGCCCCGATGCTCGAGCAGGCCGCGCGGCAGCAGGTGCTGCTGGAAGACGATGTCGATGGTCTGGAGGTAGAACTCCTCGGTCAGATCCAGCACCGACAGGTATTCGTTGTAGAATTCCTCGTGCTTCTCGACGCCGTCGCCGTCACCGTTGACCAGGTGCTCGAAATAGGCGTGATGGGCGTCGATGTGCCGTTCCTCGTTCATCGACATGAAGCTGTAGAGCTGGACGAAGCCCGGATAGACCCGCCGCCCGAAGCCCGGATAGGGCCACGGCACGGTGTGGATCATGTTGGATTTGAACCAGGTGAAGGGCTTTTCCTCGGCCAGCTGGTTGGTCACCGTCGGCGACAGCCGGGCGTCGATCGGCGAACCCATGAAGGTCATCGAGGCCGGCCGGTTGGGATCCTTGTCCTCGGCCATCAGGGCGCAGGCGACCAGCACCGGCGGGCCCGGCTGGCAGACGCCGACGACGTGGGCGCGCGGCCCGATCACGGCCAGCATCTCCCGCACGTGATCCACATAGTCGAAGAAGTCGAACCGCCCCTCCAGCATCGGAACCTGGCGGGCGTTGACCCAGTCGGTGACATAGACGTCGTGGTCCTGCAGGAAGGCCTCGACGGTACCGCGCAGCAGGGTGGCGTAGTGGCCCGACAGCGGGGCCACGATCAGCACCGC
>JBGTSL010000275.1:0-3321 GCA_041940325.1 Brevundimonas sp. | reverse complement strand
TCCTTCTTCATGTTGCGCATGCCGGCGGCGGCCTTGATGTCGAGCCCGCCGGAATCGAACACCACGCCCTTGCCGACGAGGGCGACCAGCGGCAGGTCGGCGCGGTCGAGGTTCCAGCCGATCTCGATGACCCGGGGCGCGCGGTGCGGGGCGGCGGCGCGGCCGACGGCGTGGACGGCGGGGTAGTTGTCCTCCAGCAGGGCGTCGCCGGTGGTGACGGTCACCGTCGCGCCGGAGGCCTCGGCGATCTCGCGGGCGATGGTCTCGATCTGCAGCGGACCCATCTCGGCGATCTCGCGGGCGATGGTCTCGATCTGCAGCGGACCCATGTCGGCGGCGGGAGTGTCGACCATCTCGCGGGCCAGGGCGCAGGCCGCGGCGATGCGCAGGACGGCGGCGGCGTCGACGCCGGAGCCGACGGCGAGGCGGGCGGGACCGGAGGGCCGGGCCTTGTAGCGGTCGAACCGGTAGGCCCCCAAGGCGAAGGCGAGGGCCGCGGGCCCGGCCTGGTGGTCCTCAAGACCGTCCAGGCGCCACAGGCCTTCGGGCAGTTTCGCGGACAGGGCGCGGACGGTCATCGGGTCGAAGGTCTCGCCCGCCCCGAACAGGGCGCCCGACAGGCCGTCGTCGGAACAGGGCAGGAGCAGCAGCTGGCCGGCCTTGCCGGTGAAGTCGTTGGAGCGGGCCCAGGCGCCCCAGACGCCCTCTACGGGCTCGTCCTTGCGCACGATGCGGACCGGCAGGGCGCCCTCGGCGTCGGGGGTCAGGAGGTCGGGGTGGAGGGCGGACATCGAGGGGACCTTTCCGGCCGATCTTAACCAAGGATTGACGCGAAAGGCCGAGTCTGGGGGCCGAACCTTCCGGAGCGCCCTCCATGTCGCGCACGACCGCCCGCACCGCAACCATCGCCCTGTTCGCCGCCCCGCTGCTGGCCTTCAGCTCGCCCGCGCTCGCGCAGCAAGCGGAAGCGCCCGCCGAGGCCGCGGCGCCCCGTGTTCCCGCCAGCGCCGAGGCGCGCGCCGCCTATGATCGCGCCGATCCGCTGAGCCGGTCGGTGTTCTGGACCGAACAGGCCGAGCTGAACCCGATGGACCCGGTCGCCGGGGTCAAGGCGGCGCGGGCGATGCGCGAATTGGGCCGCTACGAGGAAGCCGCGGACATGGCCGAGCGGGTGCTACTGGTGCAGCCGGCCAATGTCGAGGCGATGCTGGAGGTCGGACGCGGGCACATCGCGCGGGGACAGGCCTTCTACGGCGTCGGGGCGCTGGAGAAGGCGCGCGACGCCGATCCGCGCGACTGGCGGGCCTGGTCGCTGCTGGGCACGGCCTATGAGCAGGTGCGCCGCTCGCAGGACGCGCAGGCGGCCTGGGCTCAGGCCCTGGTCCTGTCGCCCGACAATCCCGACGTGCTGACCAATATGGCCATCTCGGCGATGACCCGGGGCGACACCGCCGCCGCCGAGCCGCTGCTGCGCCGCGCCGCCGCCCAGCCGGGGGCCTCGCTGAAGGTGCGGCTCAATCTGGCCATGGCCCTGGGCCTGAACGGCAAGATGGACGAGGCCGAGCAGATGATGCGCCGCGACCTGCCGCCCGACGCCGCCGACCGGAACCTGGCCTGGCTGCGGGCCCGGGCCGGATCCGCCGGCGCCGACCAGGCGCGGACCTGGGGTTCGCTGCAGGGCGGGTGACGTCCGCCGGGCTTCCCGCGGGAGCCCCCCTCGCCTATCTTGAGGCCATGATCGACGAGCTCTACAGCGCGCGCATCCTCAAGCTGGCGGCGAACCTGCCGCACAGCGGGCGGCTGGCCGCGCCGCAGGGAACGGGCGAGCGCGTCGCCAAGCTGTGCGGCTCGAAGGCGGTGGTCGATGTGGTTCTGGACGCCGACGGCGACGTCGCCGGGTTCGCACAGGATGTGAAGGCCTGCGCCCTCGGACAGGCGGCGGCGGGGGTGCTCGGCGAGGCTGTGATCGGCGCCTCGCTGGAAGAGATCGAGGGCGCCCGGGACGCCATGAGCGCCATGCTCAAGGCCGGCGGCGAAGGCCCCGAAGGCCGCTTTGAGGGCCTGCGGGCGCTGAAGCTGGTCGCCGATTACCCGGCCCGGCACGCCTCGACCATGGTCGCCATCGAGGCGACGCTGGACGCGGTGAAGCAGGCGCAGGGTCGCGCTCCGGGGCGCAAGAGCCCGGACACGCGAACTAGCCTCGCCGGCGCGGCCTGAAGGCCCGTTGCCCCCGCGCGCTTGGCGGGGGATAAGCGCGGCGACATGGCACCCGGCGGTAATCTCTACGAACGCGGCGTCCGGCTGGCCCATCGGGGCTACAAGCTGACGCTGTCGCCCCTGATCGGACAGCAGTGCCGGTTCCTGCCGACCTGCTCCGACTATGGCCGGGACGCGCTGATCCAGCACGGACCGATCAAGGGGGGATGGCTCACCGTCCGGCGCCTCTGCAAATGCCACCCCTTCGGCCAATCGGGCTATGACCCGGTTCCGCCTGCAAAGACTGAACGATGATCGAACTGAAATTCCCCGACGGCGCCAGCCGCGAATACCCGGACGGCGCCACGGGCCGCGACGTCGCCGCCTCCATCTCGCCGTCCCTGGCCAAGCGCGCGGCCCTGGGCGCCGAAGTCACCGAGGCCGACGTGCGCGCAGCCCTGGGACAGGCGCGCGGCGGTCGCGGCACGCCCGGCATGGCGGCGGCTTCGGCGGAAGGTCAACACGTTACGTCGAACCCGACCAACGCTGTAGCACAGGATCAGAGCGGATTTCATCTTGGTGGGGCGAGCATGGGTGGTATGTACGGCATGCCCATGATGATGTCTCCCATGTTCGTAGCGTTCGGTTTTCCCATATTTGGTTTCGCACCCGCAGCAGGCGGACAACCCATGCCGGACGCCCCTGACTCTGTGGATGCTCCGGATGTTGTGGATGCCGATGTTGTGGATGGTGTAGATGATGTCGTCACAGCGTCTGTACCCGAAGCGGAGGTCCCGCTTGAAGGTCCAGTGGTCGACGTTGTACCCACTGCCAGTGTCGAGGATGCCGCACCAGCCTTACCTAATCTGCCTGTTGAAGTGAGCGCGGATGAGTTTGCCGAGTATCGGTTGCTGGAAAGTTCGAAGAAGATGGAGACCAACCTCGAATTCTCACTGAAGACCCGGGAAGGAGACGAAATTACTCTGTCGTTCAACCAGATCGATATTCAGGAAATGAGCCGATTCGGTGGATCCACTCTTGATGGTCAAAACGTACGCGACTATGACGTCAATGAGTCCTCCGAGCGACTGGTCAATATGGATGTGGCGGGTGATCTCGATGCGG
>JBGTSL010000274.1:0-3347 GCA_041940325.1 Brevundimonas sp. | reverse complement strand
CAGGAACTCCTCGATCTGGGAGTTGTCGTCCTGGCTCGCGTTCAAGGGGATGCGGATGGCGCGGTCGGGCGCGATCATGGCCTGGGACAGCAGGCCGGTCGCCTTGCCCTTGATGTTGAAATATTTCTGCTCCTCGAAGGCGAAGACGTCGCCGTAGAAGCCCGACCAGGTGCGCATCTGGCCGCGTTTGACGTTGTGGGTCAGGTGGTCGAGGCAATACAGGCCGACGCTGTTCTTGCGCTCCGCCTCTTCCCAGCCCTCGATCTCGTCCCAGCCGTCGTAGAGGGAGCCGGCCTCGCCGTACCGGTCGACGATGTAGAGCAGCGAGCCGCCGATGCCCTGCAGGATGTACGGATAGCCGCCGCCCAGGGCGCCGCCGTCGGCGCCTTCGGCCGGCCTGGCGCCGCGCGACACCGCGCCCTCATAGGCCGCTTTCGCATCGTTGACGCGGAAGGCCATGCCGTTGGCCGAGGGGCCGTGGTCGGCGGCGAAATCGGCGGCCTGGCCCTTGGGCGACCGGTTGACCAGCATGGTGATGTCGCCCTGTTTCAGGCGGACCACGTCATTGGCCGGATTCACATGGGTGCGGGTGAAGCCCATCAGTTCGAGCCGGGCGATCATGGCCTCGGGCTCGGGACCGGTGAACTCGACGAATTCGAAGCCGTCGACGCCGAGCGGGTTTTCCTTGTCCAGCCGCTTGGCGGCTTCGGTCTGGGGCGCGTCATGCATGGGGCGTCTCCTGAAGGGTTCGCGGCGGTCCCGCCGTCGTTGGGGCGGAACCTAGTGGCGCGGGGCCGGGAAGCCAAGGTTTGCGGCGGTCACAGGCGCGGGAGGGGGAGGGTCATGGGATCAGGCATCCTTCCCGGCCTCCGTCCCGTCCGGAAAATTCGGTGTGTCAGAGTCGGCAGAGTCGGCATCGGCCGCCGGGCGGGGCAGGCCCGGCGTGGGGCGCATCCAGACGGCGCCGTCGGCCTCTTCGGCCAGGCGCGTGCTGTTGAGCTGCTCCTCCTGGCAGAGGTAGCGGCGCATCTCGGCCTCCTCCGCCTCCAGAGCGAGGCCCACCCGGCGCCAGCGCAGGGCCCCGGCGGCGTCGCCGCGCAGCACGCAGCGCAGCATGCGTCGGTGGGCGACGAAGATCAGTTCATGGGTGTCGATGCGGTCGAGGTCGCCCTCGCTGCGCTGCTCGAGCTGGACCCCCTCGTCGGACGGATCGAGGGTGTTGGCGGGGGTCCACGGCTGGTCGATGCGCCGCCAGCCGTTGCGGGCGGCGCGGGTCCGCAGGGCCGACATCGTCACCCCGTGGCGGCGGCAGCATTCGTGGGCGGGCAGACCGGCCAGATAGTCGGCGCGGACCGCCTCCCAGACGGTCTTCGGGGCGGGACGGCGGCCGCGCGGGGCGGCGAGGTGTCGGGCGGCGGGCATGGGCGTGGCTTCCTCGTTTGTGGCGGAGGAAACTATGCGCGCGGTTTTTCCTGGGGCGGGAAGATAGGGTTTGGATTCGGCCAAGGGGCTGAAAAGGCGGGAGATTGTCCGCACAATCCGACTATAATTTCGCGGATTGTCAGCACAGCGTCATGGGGGGCGACACCGTGTGGAGCCCTTCTCCCCTCGGGGGAGAAGGTGGCCCGGCAGGGCCGGATGAGGGGGATGTTTGCGGCGAATTCGCCGGCAGCCGTTCCGGAGCCGACTTACCCCTCAACCGCCCCTCCGGGGCACCTTCTCCCCCAAGGGGAGAAGGGCGATGCTTTCCCTACCGGAACACGCAGTTCACGCCGGCCCACATCGTGGTGACGACGGCGTCGTCGCCGGTTCCCGAGAGCGTGCCGTGGATCTCGCCGGCGCTGAACTCTGGGCCGAGGGAGTCCTCGCGCACGACGACGTCGGGGTGGGCGGCGCGGAAGGCGGCGAGGGTGGAGCCGACGTGGACGCCGGAGACGGTGGAGAAGCCGCGCGGGGCGCCCTCGCCGGCGCTCCAGCCGATGAATTTCCCGTCGGAGAAGGCCAGCTGGAAGTTGTCGCCCCAGTCGGCGAAGGTCAGGGGCCCGGCCGGGCATTCGGCGTTGGCGCCGCGGCGCGGCGGCTGGTCGCCGCGCAGGCGGGTGATGAAGGCGATCACCTCCGGCTCGGCCTCGCCGAAGGACAGTTTGCGGCCCGTGCCATGGCCGCCGGGATTGGCCGGCATGAAGCCGTCGGCCTCGAGCAGGGCCTCGCCCATGGTGTCGGGGGCCTCGGCGGTCGCCTCGGGGGCGGGCGCGTCGGCGGGGGCCGGGGCCTCGGGCGAGCAGGCGGCGAGAGTGGCGGCCAGCAGCAGGGCGGGGGCGAGATGTTTCATACGGCGAAGCTAACGCGGGTTGGTGAAAGGGAACAGGGGGCGGGCGCCGGCCGTTTCCATCGGCGAAGGAGAGTTCGCCATGCGCACCCGTTTCGCCATCGCCGCGCTGATCTTCCCGATGATCCAGGCGGTCCTGTTCGGGATCGGTCTCGGGGCCCTGCTGATCGCGCCGCTGCCGGCGTCGGAGATGCTGGTCGGCGTCTGGTGGATGATCGGCGTCACCTTCCTGATCTCCGCCCCCCTCGCCTGGGGCATGGCCCCCTGGCTGCGCCTGCGCGACCGGCCGCACGAGCGCAAACTGACCCGGCCGGGGGCTTAGGTTGCCAGTCCTCCCCCAACGGGGGAGGGGGACCGCGAAGCGGTGGAGGGGGCCGATCGCCGACACGCCGCCCGATCGCGACCAGCACCTCTTCAAGATTTCCCAAGACCTCGCGCGCCGCGACCCGGTGCACGCCGATGTCGGCGCGGGCGAGCCATTCGGTCCGGCGCGCGTCGTGCGCCATCCGGTCCGGATGGTTGTGACCGTCCCCATCGACCTCGACCGCCAGCCGGGCCGCCTCGGCGTTCTGCCAGATCACCGCGTTGATCGGGCCATCGCGTTCTGCCTGCCGCTGCAGATGGTGGTCCAGCAACAGCAGGCCTCGACGGCGATCATCCAGGCGATGTCGGCTCAACTGGGCCGGATCGAGTTGCGCAACACGCAAGGCTTCGGCGAGCTGGCCAGCATGTTTGGCCCGCGCTTCGACGAGCTGCAGTTCGAGAACGCGCCGACCGTCGAGGGCAACGCCAAGGTCCTGCTGCGCGGCGGCAACGCCGACCGCCCAGGGCTGCTGAGCCCGCAGGTGGACCAGCTCTATGATGCGTTCACGCACTCGCGCGCCAGCCGCGGCGAGCTGCCGCTGCTGCCGCCGGCCGATGCTCGTGCCTACTGCGACACCGTGCGCGGCCGTGCCCTCGACGTGCTCGAGGCCCTGCCCGACGACCACCCCGACGCGTTCACGTTCGCGATGGTGGT
>JBGTSL010000273.1:0-3348 GCA_041940325.1 Brevundimonas sp. | reverse complement strand
CCTCGATCGGGGTGCACACGGCGCATCAGGACTCCACCCCGATGATCCTGTTCGTCGGCCAGATCGCCCTGACCGACCGCGGCCGCGGCGCCTTTCAGGAGGTCGACTACCGCGAGGTGTTCGGCGGCCTGGCCAAATGGGCCACCGAGATCGAGAGCCCGGAACGCACCGTCGAGGTGATCGAGCGCGCCTTCGCCACGGCGTTGCAGGGGCGGATGGGGCCGGTGGTCATCGCCCTGCCCGAGGACATCCTGCACGAAGACGGCGGCCCGGCCCCGATCCGGCCGGTGACGCCCGCGAAGGCGGCGCTGGACCCGGCCTTCGTGGAGCAGGTGCGCGAACGCCTGGCGCAGGCCGAACGACCGCTGCTGGTGCTCGGCGGCTCCGGCTGGAGCGAGGACGCCGCCGCCGCCATCGGCGACTGGGCCCAGAAGCTGGGCCTGCCGCTGGCCCTGTCGTTCCGGCGCAAGGACCTGATCTCCAACGACAGCCCCAACTACGCCGGAGACCTCGGCCTGGGCTGCAATCCGAAGCTGACGGCCCGGGCGAAGGCCGCCGACCTGATCCTCGCCATCGGCGCCCGGCTCGGCGAGAACCCGACCCAGGGCTACACCCTGCTGGATCGCGCCCGCACCGCCGAGACCCTGATCCATATCCATCCGGGCCCCGAGGAGCTGGGCCGCGTCTGGACCCCGCTGATGAGCGCCACCGCGGACAACTCCCTCGCCGCCCTCGCCCTCGCCGCCATCGACCCGGGCCGCACCTGGCACGATGAAGCCGCCGCCGCCCACGCCGACTACCGGGCCTTCTCGACCCCCGTGCCGGTCACCGGCGCGGTCAACATGAGCGAGTGCATGGCCCATCTCGCCGAGGCCCTGCCGGCCGACGCCGTCGTCACCAACGGCGCGGGCAATTTCGCCGCCTGGCTGCACCGCTTCTATCGTCACCGCGCCTGCCGCACCCAGCTGGCCCCGACCTCCGGCGCCATGGGCTATGGCTACCCCGCCGCCCTCGCCGCCAAGTCGGTCCACCCCGACCGCGACGTCATCTGCATCGCCGGCGACGGCGACTATCTGATGACCGGTCAGGAGATCGCCACCGCCGTTCAGTACGGAATCAACGCCGTGGTCGTGGTCGTCGACAACGGGACCTACGGCACCATCCGCATGCATCAGGAGATGCACTATCCGGGCGCCCCGCGGACCATCGCCACCGATCTGAGGAACCCCGACTTCGTCAAATACGCCGAGGCCTTCGGCGCCTTCGGCGTCCGCTGCGAACGCACCGGGGACTTCCCCGCCGCCCTCAAGGCCGCCCGGAACGCCGGCCGCCCCGCCCTCGTTCACCTGATCACCTCGGCCGAGGACATCGCGCCCAACCGCACGATCACCGGCCTGCGCTCGAAATAGGGGATCCCGTCATGCGCGCCTTCGCCCCCCTCGCCGCCGCCGGCCTCGCCCTCTCCGCCTGTGCTCCGATGCCCGCGCCGGAGCCCGGCGGCCCGATCATGGCCGACAACGGAGACGACTGCGCGGTCATCGCGGCCATCGCGAAGGAGCATTACCGCTTCAACGACACGGACAACCGGCCCCTGCCGATCCGCTTCGAGGGCGACTACGCCCCGCGCTGCGACTGGAGCCGCCACGGCCTCGCCTTCGAGGCGTACGACCCCGACCGGCCCGGCGAACCGCGCGAGCGGATGCGCTGGGTCAGTTTCGCCCGCCCGGTCTATGACGGCGGCGGCGCCCGGGTCGAGACCTCGATCATGCACGGCCCGCTGGCGGGCATGGGTTACGAGTGCCGGGTCCTGTCGGGCTTCGCCGGCTGGACCGTCCCCGAGGGCTCGTGCCGCAACACCTGGGTGTCCTAGCGCTCGGCCGGTGACGGCGGCCCCGCGCCCGCCTATGTTCGCCGCATGACCGACAGCGCCGCCGACACCACCGACCGCCCCCTCACCCAGGACGGTCCCGCCATCCGCCTGTGGATGATCGACGCCTCGGCCTACATCTTCCGCGCCTACCACGCCCTGCCGCCCCTGACGCGCAAGTCCGACGGACTGCCGGTCGGCGCCGTCCAGGGCTACTGCAACATGCTGTGGAAGCTGATCCGCGACATGAAGGGCGACGACGGCCCGACCCATCTGGTCGCCGTCTTCGACCATTCGGAGAAGACCTTCCGCAACGACATGTACGACCAGTACAAGGCCAACCGCAGCGCCCCGCCCGAGGATCTGATCCCCCAGTTCCCGCTGGTCCGCGAGGCCACCGCCGCCTTCGGCGTCCATTGCGTGGAACTGCCGGGCTACGAGGCCGACGACCTGATCGCCACCTACGCCTGCAAGGCGCGCGACAGGGGCGGGGAGGCGGTCATCGTCTCCTCCGACAAGGACCTGATGCGGCTGATCGGCCCCTCGGTGGTCATGTGGGACCCGATGAAGGAGCGCCGCCTCGCCGAGGAGGCGGTGTTCGAGAAATTCGGCGTCACGCCCGACAAGGTGGTCGAGGTCCAGGCCCTGATCGGCGACAGCGTCGACAACATCCCCGGGGCCCCCGGCATCGGCCCAAAGACCGCAGCCCAGCTGATCGGCGAATACGGCGACCTCGACACCCTGCTGGCCCGCGCCGGCGAGATCAAACAGCCGAAACGGCGTGAGACCCTGATCGAATTCGCCGACCAGATCCGCCTGTCGCGCGAGCTGTGCCGCCTCGACTGCAGCGCCCCCGCGCCGGAGCCGATCGACGACTTCGCCGTCCGCGACCCCGACCCCGAGGCCCTCGCCGCCTTCCTCGACAGGATGGAGTTCCGGAGCCTGCGCAGCCGCGTCGGCGACGGCAAGGCCCCGCCCACCAACGGCACCGCCTTCGTGGCCCGGCCGAAGGTCCCCTCCGCCCCGGTGGCCACGCCCCGCTACGGCCAGGCCCCGGCCGGCCCGGCCGTGGCCCAGGCCTTCGACCACGACGCCTACGCCTGCGTCCAGACCCTGGAGGAGCTCGACCGCTGGATCGCCCGGGCGACCGAGGCCGGCGTGGTCGGCTTCGACACCGAGACGGACGCGCTCAGCGCCACCCACGCCGGCCTGTGCGGCGTCTCCCTCGCCATCGGCCCCAACGAGGCCTGCTACGTCCCCCTGACCCACGCGCACGCCCCGGCGGCGGACGCCGGCGGCCTCGACTTCGGCGGCGAGGCGGACCCGCGCGAACCCCTGACCCAGATCGCCAAGCCCGAGGCCCTCGCCCGGCTCAAGACGCTGCTCGAGAACCCCGCCGTCCTCAAGGTGGTCCAGAACGGCAAATACGACCTCGCCGTCATGGCCCAGCGGGGCGTCCGCGTCGCCCCGATCGACGACAC
>JBGTSL010000272.1:0-3355 GCA_041940325.1 Brevundimonas sp. | reverse complement strand
CACAGGTTGGCCTCGGCCTCGTCGGACTTCGGCGGGAAGAACTCGAACGACACGCGCGGCCGCGAGGCGTCCTGACCGGCGCGGGCCACCGGACCCAGCGGCGAAAGCAGCAGGGCGCGGGCTTCGGCGAGACTGAGGGCCGGGGCGGTCATGCCCGGCGCGCCTGCGCCTCGGCCGCCCGTTCGGCCGTCCAGATGACCACGGTCAGGCCGTCGGTGTCCGGGGGCAGGGCGATCGGCGCCGACGGGGTCAGGCCGGCCTCGCCCAGCCAGCGCCGCATCTCCTCGTCGGAGAAGCCGAGCCGGCGGTGCTGATGCTCCTCGCGCAGATGCTCCAGCGCGTGCGGGGCGAAGTCGACAATCAGCAGCCGTCCCCCCGGCGACACCAGGCGCGCCGCCTCGGCCACCGCCGCGGCCGGATCGGCGAGATAGTGCAGAACCTGATGCACCAGCACGAGGTCGGCGCTCCGCTCGGGCAGGCGGGTGGAGAAGATGTCGCCGTGGCGCAGTTCCACCTTGTCGAGGCCGGCCTTCGTTACATTGGCGCGGGCGATGTTGAGCATGTTCTGGCTGAGATCGAGGCCCAGCGACATCTTCGCCTTGCGTCCCAGCAGGGTCAGCATCCGGCCCGAGCCGGTGCCGAGATCGACGACCCGCTCGAACGGCCCGTCGCCGGCCGCCTTCAGGATCGCGGCCTCGACCGCCGTCTCGCAGACATAGAGCGAGCGGATGCGGTCCCACTGCGGGGCGATGCGCTCGAAATAGGCGCCGGCGGCGACCTCGCGGTCGCGCCGCACCTCCTCCAGCCGACGATCGTCGGCCTCGCCGGCCCCGCTGTCGAGCACGTCCAGGACGGTGTCGATCAGCCGCCGCGCCGGGGCGTCCGAGGTCAGGCGGTAGAAGACCCGCGCTCCGTCCGGAAAGCGCTCGATCAGACCGGCGTCGGTCATCAGCTTCAGATGCCGGGACACCCGCGGCTGGCTCTGGTCGAGAATGCGCGACAGCTCCATCACCGACAGTTCCTCGCCGGCGAGCAGCGACAGCACCCGCAGGCGGGTCGGCTCGCCCGCCGCGCGCAGCGCTTCAACGGTATGATCGGCGGTCAGCGACATTCGTTCATATAAAGATATCCTTATATGATTATGCAAGCGGAAACCGCTGGCCAAGCGCCGGGCCGGGGCACAATCTGTCGGGGCCGAAACCATCCAGGATCCGGACGATGACCCACCACGCGACCCCCTTCGCGGCCTGCATCGGCGCCCTGTGCCTGCTGGCCGGCCCCGCCCTGGCCCAGTCGCCCCCCGGCGGCCCCGGAACCGGCATGGGCCCGCCGCCGGCCCTGTCCGATGTGCCGACCTGGGCCGGACGGATCTTCGATCGTCTCGACGCCAACGCCGACGGCGCCGTCACCGGAGAGGAGCTGGCCGTGCTCAGCAGCGGCCCGGCCGCGGCCATGGGCGGCGGCCGCCTGCGCCGGATGATCGCCCAGTCCGACGCCAGCAACGACGGCCGCATCTCGCGCGACGAGCTGACCGCCGGGGCCGAGCGGATGTTCCGGCGCATGGATGCGAACGGCGACGGCGTCCTGTCGGAGGACGAACGGCCCCGGCCGCCCGCGCCGCCCCGCGCCCCCGCCGTGCCCATGCCCCAGCCCGAGCCCATGCCGTTCCCGGACATGGACTGAGGGGGGCGGGGAGGGCGGTTCAGCCCTCCGGGACCGGCGTCTTCAGCGGCGCGCCGGCGAAGGCCGCTTCGAGGTTCTGCAGCAGCAGCATCAGCATCCCCTGCACGGCCTCGGTCGTGGCCCCGCCGGTGTGCGGCGTCAGCACGGTGTTGGGCACATTCGCCCAGCGGGCGGCGTCGGTCGGCTCGACCTCGAAGACGTCCAGCGCCGCCTGGCCCAGCCGCCCTTCCTTCAGCGCCGCGATCAGGGCGTCCTCGTCGACCAGCTGCCCGCGCGCCACATTGACCAGCAGGCCGTCGGGCCCCAGGGCCTCGATGATCTCGCGCGAGATCAGCCCCACATTGTCGTCGTCCGCCCGGCAGGCCACCACCAGCACGTCGCTGTCCCGCGCCAGCTCGACGAGGGACGCGGCGCGCGGCCACGGGCTGTCCTTCTCGCGCGGTCCCCACCAGCGCACCGCCATGCGCAGCGCCTCGCCCCGCCGCGCCACCGCCTCGCCGATGGCCCCCAGACCGACGACGCCCAGCCTCTGGTCTTTGAGCGACGGGGTGATCAGCTTCGAATCCGCCGTCCAGCCGCCGGCCCGCAGCGCCTGGTCGCCCGCCACGATCCGCCGCCGCGCCGCCAGCACCAGGCCGATGGCGTGGTCGGCCACGTCCTCGTGATTGACCCCCGGCGCATGCGTCACCGCCAGCCCCCGCGCCCGGCACCACGGGACATCGATCCGGTCGTAGCCCGAGGTGAAACAGGCGATCAGCTTCAGGTTCGGCAGCCCCTCCACCAGATTCTTGTCCAGCGGGAACTCCCCCGCCACCACCAGCGCCCCGATATCGTGCGCCGCCTCCACTGGCGGCCCCTCCCAGAAGCGGTAGACGTCGTACTGGCTCTCCAGGAACGCCGTCAGCGGCGCCAGATGGCGCTGCATGATCAGCAGGGCGGGACGCTGGGTCATGGGGCGGATTAGACCAGCGTCGCGGGCCGCCGCCAAGCAGGCGCGCTACATCCAGTCATGGTGGCGGGGATTCAGCGCTTCGCCGGACAATCCGCCGTCGTACAGGGTCGGCATCCAGCCCCCCTCCGGGCTCAGCCGCGCCTCCAGCCCGTCGGACAGCGGCGATTCCTCAACGCCGGGGAGGATCCGGGGCCCGTCATGGCTCCTGGCCTCCTGAAAGACGGGGTCGTCTGCGCCCGGAAGCACCAGCGGTTCGCCGTGATCCTTGGCCCACGGAACATTCTCATCGTCGCCGGGAAGTACTTGGGGCGTATCGTACGGTTTGACGGAGACGAGACCGGGCAGGACCTGTGGACCTTCGAAACTCCCGGACCCGTCCACCAAGGCGCCCCACCCATCGGGTCCGTACTGGCGCAGCAAGTCGATCGTCGAGCCGTCCCCGAACCGGATCATCTCAACGCCTGTCAACCGGTCGCCGCCGTCCGGACCCTTCAGGATGAAGTCGTCGTCCGCCGTCTGCAGCAGCCGGTAGTCGGCGCGCGAGCCTGAGACGATGACGGTGTCGAAGCCGGCGCCGCCGTCGATGGTGTCGTTGCCGAGGCCGCCGCTGAGGGTGTCGTTGCCGGAACCGCCATCGACCCAGTCTTCGCCGGCCCCCGCGTCGATCTGGTCGTCGCCGTTTCCGCCGGCAAGCGTGTCGTCCCCTGCGAGGCCGATGAG
>JBGTSL010000271.1:0-3374 GCA_041940325.1 Brevundimonas sp. | reverse complement strand
CTTGATCACATAGGGCGGCTTGAACACCGTCAGCGCCTGCCGCGCCTCGTGCAGCCGCTCGTAGACGCCGTAACCGGCGGTCGGGATCTCGTGCCGCTCCATGAAGGCCTTGGAGAAGGCCTTCGACGTCTCCAGCTGCGCCGCCTTCTTCGTCGGCCCGAAACAGGGGATGCCCGCGGTGGCCAGCCGGTCGGCCAGCCCGGCTTCCAGCGCCGTCTCCGGCCCGACCACCACCAGATCGGCCTTCATCTCGCGCGCCACGGCGGCGAGGCCGTCGGGGTCGGTGACCTTCAGCGCCACGCGCTCGCCCAGCCTGTCCATGCCCGGGTTGCCGGGCGCGATGACCAGCCGCCGCACGAGGGGCGACTGGGCGATCTTCCACGCAAGGGCGTGCTCGCGTCCGCCCGATCCCACCAGCAGGATGTTCATCCCCGCGCAATGACCGCCCCGGCGAGGGCGGTCAAGCGCCAGCCCTCTTTATCCCCCCTCAGAACAGGGCCGATGCGACATAGGCGCCCACGGTCAGCAGGGCGATCACCGCGACGACGAGCCATGGACCCAGGGCGAAACCGCCGCTGCGTCGCGCCAGCCCGCGCTCCCGCGTCGTCTGGTCTCTTTGGAATCCGTATCCAGCGGGTCGGCCATGGCGGCTCAGCGGCGCCGCCTACCGGCGGTTCCGGCCCGGCTCTCGCGGATGTGAGCCTGCGGCCGTCCGCCGCCGTTGCACATCGGCCCGCATTATGAATGACTGTGGTATGCCAATCCTGATCGACGGAGGCGTGCCATGGGCGTGTTTCTGCAGTCGCTGAGGGACGGGGGGCCGTCCCACGCGGTGGAGAAATCGGACGAGGGGTTCGTCGTCAAACCCCGGCGAAGGACGGATCGCGCCGCCTTCAACGCCCTCGCGCGCGAGGTGATGGAACATTCCGGCGACGACTATGTCGCCCTGCCCCGCTACGACGGCCCGGCCAACTACGACCGCATCTTCATCATCCCCATCGACGGCTGAGCGCCGCCTATTCGGGAAAGCCCGGCAGGCCGTGGCTCCACGGCTGGACATAGTGGCGGAACTCGACCGACTCCCCGCCGACCAGCGCCCGTTTGTCCTCGATGAAGCGCCGCCACGTCGCCACCGGCCCGGTGATGACCATCTCCGGCCGCGTCTTCAGATGCCGCAGCACCCGCAGTCCGTCGTCCGCGTAGTCCCCGACCGCCGCGACGATTTCCGCCTTCAGATCGGTCCAGGCCTGCTCGCGCTTGGCGTCCGCCCGGGGATCCGGCTTCGCCGCGGTCGGCGCGGCGTCCGCGAACCGGGCGGTCAGCTCGATCTGCCGCCGGGCCTTCCCGGTCTCGATCAGTCTGCGTGTCTCGGCGTCCAGCATTGGTCCCTCCCGCTCGGAGGGGCTTCTAGCAAGGCGCGCCGCCCTGCACAGCCTGACGAAAGGCGCCGCCCTATTCGGCGTCCTGCGGCCGCACGCCCTGGGTCTCCGGCACATACAGACCCGTCACCAGCCGGGTCAGGAAACCGCCCGGCTGATCGCGCGGGCCCAAGCGGGCGCAGGGGTCCGGCTCGGCCACGGGCCGGACCGGCCGGTCCGCCGGAGCGAAGCTGTCGCCGACCTGATCGCCGAACACCTCCGCGAACTGAAGCGCATCGGGAGGGGTTATCCGTGCCCACGACATTGGCGGAGCGGGCCCAGGCGAGGGCGGCGGCCTGCTCGCCCGCGGTCGTGACCAGTTCCGCCTCGGCCGCCAGCATCCCCGTCGAGCCCGGCGGGCGCACCCCGATCGGCCCCGGAATGAAGGCGCCCGCGACCGCCGACAGGCCCGAGCCGACCGGTTCGGTCGGGGTGATCCGGGTCACCGCCACCCGCACCGTCGCCGCGTCGGCGGCCGGGGCGGCCAGCACGGTGAAGCGCTCGCTGAGCTCGTAGCAGACCTGCCGGTCGACCTCGCCAAGCACCAGGGCGACATCGGCCGGCGCCACGCCTTCGGCCGCGCCCGGAACCAGCGCCGCCGGCTCGACGAACAGCCGTTCGACCGCGGCGGCCAGCGCCTCGTCGCGCCGCTCCCGCACCGAGACACGCAGCGTCCCGGCCTTCGTCTCCAGCCCCTCGTAGCTGGACAGGAAGCCGGCGTCCGCGACCGGCGCGGTCTGGCAAGCGGTGAGCGCGGCGGCCCCGGCTATGGGCAGGGCGACGCGGCGGGTGATCGACAGCATGGTCCGACGGGTCCTTCATGGCGGCGCGTCGGCATTACGCAGCAGGGCCGGGGACGGATCGACCCGATCAGTCCCCGGGTCAGGTCGGCGCCCTTGCGCCCCCGGGCGGCAAGAGGCCGGCGATGCTGGCGGCCAGCTCGTCCTTGCGGAACGGCTTGGTCAGGCGCGGAAGGTCGGGGGCCACGCCCTCGACCTCGGCGAATCCGGAAACCAGCAGGATCATCACATCCGGCATCGTCTCGCGGAGCGCCCGCGCCAGTTCGGCGCCCGTCATGCCCGGCATGAGGTGGTCGGTCACGACCAGATCGACCGGCTGATCGCCAATCAGCCGCAGGGCTTCCTCGGCCGAGGAGGCCTCGATGACCCGGTAACCGAGATCGGACAGCATGTCGGCGGTGCTCAGCCGCACGAACGCCTCGTCGTCGACCAGCAAGGCCGTGCCGGCCTGCCCCGAGACGCCGGCTCCGGGTGGCCGGGCCGTAGCCTCGGGCATGGCGTCCGTCTCCGGCAACCACAGTTCGACATTGGTGCCCAGACCGGGGGTGCTCGCGATCAGCAATGCGCCCCCCAGCTGAGAGGCCAGGCCGTGCGCCATCGACAGCCCCAAGCCCGTACCCTGCCCGACGCCCTTGGTGCTGAAGAACGGCTCCACAGCCCGCGCCAGGGTCGCCTCGTCCATGCCGGAGCCCGTGTCCGCCACCGAGACCCGGACGTACCGCCCCGACTTCAGACGCTCTGACATCCCGGGCTGCACAGCCTCGGCGGAGGCGCTGATCCTCAGCGTGCCGCCGTCGGGCATGGCGTCCCGGGCGTTCACGGCCAGATTCAGCAGCGCCATCTCCAGCTGGTTGGTGTCCGCCAGCGCTGGCGGCAGATCGTCTGGCGCCTCCACCACCACCTTGATCTGCGGCCCGGTCGTGCTGGCGACCAGATCGGCCATGCCCCGCACAACGCCCCCGACGTCGACCGCCACCGGCTGCAGCGGCTGTCGTCGGGCGAAGGCCAGCAGCCGCTGCACCAGCACCTTGGCCCTCTCGGCCGACTGGGCCGCCCCCTCGATCAGTCTGCGCTCCCGCTCGCCGCCCAGCCCCCTCCGCTGCAGCATATCCAGCGCTCCGACGATCGGCGTCAGCAGATTGTTGAAATCATGCGC
>JBGTSL010000270.1:0-3377 GCA_041940325.1 Brevundimonas sp. | reverse complement strand
GAGAAGCCGACCGGCTCCAAGGACCCGTTCGCCCTGCGCCGCGCGGCTCTGGGGGTGATCCGGCTGGTGCTGGAGAGTAGGACGCGGCTACCTCTAGCAAGGCTTTCCGAACAGCAGCGAGAGATCATCCGCAATCAGGCGTCTTCGCGCGTGTTGCACGAGAAGGCGCTGCTGGCTGAACAAGCCAAGCGCGAGCTTCGCATCGACGAGGATCTCATTGTCTCGACTGTAAGTTCGACTACAATGACGGTGGTTGCTGGCGAGACCGTGGCTGTATCGATCGCTGACCTCCTCGCCTTCTTCGCCGACCGCCTGAAGGTCCTCCTCCGCGACCAGGGCAAGCGCCACGACCTTGTCGACGCCGTCTTCGCCCTCGGCGACGACGACCTCGTCCGCATCGTGCGGCGGGTCGAGGCGCTCGACGCCTTCCTCGCCACCGACGACGGGGCCAATCTGCTGGCCGGCTACAAGCGCGCCTCCAACATCCTCAAGGCCGAGGAGAAGAAGGGGCCGCTGCCCGCCGGAGAACCTGTCGCCCTGGCCGCCGCCCCGGCCGAGGAGACCGCCCTGATCGCCGCCGTCGCCGCGGCCGCGACCGCCGTCGACCAGGCCCTGCAGACCGAGGACTTCGCCGCCGCCATGCGAGCGCTGGCCGCCCTGCGCGCGCCGGTCGACGCCTTCTTCACGGCGGTGATGGTCAATTCCGACGTGCCCGCGGAACGCGACAACCGCCTGAAACTGCTCGGCCAGGTTCGCGCGGTGATGGGCCGGGTGGCGGACTTCGGGATGATCGCGGGGTAGGGAGAAGGGCCCTAGCCCCGCAGCACCTTGCGCAGCTGCGGATGCAGTTCGGTGTTCGCCGCCAGGATCTGCTTGCCCGTCATCGGGTCGCCGTCGTCGTCGATGGTCGTCACGATGCCGCCCGCCTCGGTGACGAACAGGATGCCGGCGGCCACGTCCCACGGGTTCAGATTGCGCTCGTAATAGGCGTCGTACCGCCCCGCCGCGACCCAGGCGAAGTCCAGCGCCGCCGAGCCGAGGCGGCGGATGCCCGCCACCCGCTGGCCGACCGCATGGATGTCCTTGATGGCCTGGGCGTGGCCCGTCTTGCCGATGAAGGGCAGGCCGGTGGCGATCAGGCTCTCCGACAGGTCGCGCCGCCCGGCCACGCGGATGCGCTGGTCGTTCAGGTAGCAGCCCTTGCCCTTCTCGGCCCAGAACAGCTCGTTCATCACCGGGTTGTAGGTGACGCCCGCGACGATCTCGGAATGGCCGTCCGGCGCCGTGCGCTGCAGCCCTACCGTGATGGCGAAATGCGGCATGGCGTGCATGAAGTTGGTGGTGCCGTCGATCGGGTCGACGATCCACATGTGCGACTTGTCGGTGCCCTCGATCAGGCCGCGCTCCTCGCCGAGGAAGCCGTAGCCCGGCCGCGCCTTCATCAGCAGTTCGTACAGGGTGTCCTCGGCCTTGATGTCGGCCGCCGTGACGAAGTCGCCCGGCCCCTTGCGCGACATCTGCAGGTTCGACACCTCGCCGAAGTCGCGCAGCATCGGCCGGGCGGTCTTGCGAACCGCGTCCATCATCACTTGCAGCAGGGCGGAGGCGAGGGCCATGGGGGAATCTCCTGGTCCGCATGTCCTGAAAAGGCGGTCGGCCCGGACATGCGGAGAAGTTCAAACGCCGGGCTCCGTCATCGGAGCCGGATAGGATCAGTCGGCGCGGCGGACGTATTCGCCGGTGGTGGTGTCGACGACGATCTTCTCGCCGACGCCCATATAGGGCGGGATCATGATGCGGACGCCGTTGTTGGCGATGGCCGGCTTGTAGGACGACGAGGCGGTCTGGCCCTTCACCGTCGGCTCGGTCTCGACCACTTCCAGCGTCACCTGGTCCGGCAGCGACAGGCCGATCGGGCGGTCCTCGTGGCTCTCGATGACCACCTTCATGCCCTCCTGCAGATAGGGGATGCGGTCCTCGCCGACCCAGTCCTTCTGCAGCTCGATCTGCTCGTAGTTCTCGTCGTTCATGAACACGAGCGCATCGCCGCCGTCGTACAGGTAGCTGTAGTCCTTCTGCTCCAGGGTGACGCGCTCGACCTTGTCCTCGGACCGGAAGCGCTCGTTGAGCTTGTTGCCGGTCTCGAGGTTCTTGGCCTCGACGTTGGCGAAGGCGCCGCCCTTGCCCGGCTTGACGTGGCTGGCCTTGGTGACGACCCACAGGCCGCCGTTGTGCTGCAGGACCATGCCGGGCTTGATGGTGTTGCCGTTGATTTTCATCGGTGTCTCGGAAGGGGTGGGCGCAAGCCTCGAACGGCGCGCGAACGGCCGCAGTCCCTAGAGGAAGCCGCGTCATCCGGCAATCCTCCCCCGAGCGAAGCGTGGGGGAGGGCGACCGCGCGAAGCGCGGTGGAGGGGGCGCTTTCCGCCGCCGCCACTGCTTGAAAGCCAGCCCCCTCCACCGCTTCGCGGTTCCCCTCCCCCTGTGGGGGAGGAATGTTTCAGTGCACCGTCGCCTGTTCCTCGACCCGGTTGGCGATCCGCGTGCCGCCGCCGATGGGCGAGGCCATCTTGCCGGCCCGGGTGTCGATCTTGCGCGCCTCGTGGGCGAAGGCCGCGGCCATCCCCGCCGACGACATCGCCGCGGCGATCTGCAGCGCCCGTCCGGCGGGGCGCAGGGCGATCCACACGGCGTTCAGCGCCTGGGCACCGGCCCACAGCCCCATGGCCACGGTGCGCTCGCGCGCCGGCGGGGCGTTCCACACGCGCACGGCCGAAAGGGTGGTGACCGAGAACACCGCCGGCAGGATCAGGCTCAGCGGCCCGCGCGGCCGCTCGGTCACCGGCGCATGGTCGTCGTGCGGCGCGTCCCGGGTCGCGGACAGCGTCCGCGTCGCGAACAGCGTCGCCGCCAGGGCGAAGCCGACGGTCAGGCCGACGCCCAGCAGGACATGGCCGGGATGGCGGCCCTCCGCGTTGAGAAAGCCGGTCGCGGCGTCGCGAGCGTCGTCCAGGGCGTCGTCTATGCTCATCAGCTCCCTCCGGTGGCGTCGGGAGCGGAATGGGCGGGGAGGGGGGCTAGTTCCCCGTCGCGCTGCGGTCGGGCGCGATCTCGGTCATCGCCGACTGCAGGTAGTTCTGCTCGCCCAGCTGTTCGATCAGCTTGTGCTGCGCCTCGAGGAAGTCGATGTGCTCCTCGGTGTCGGCGAGGATCTCGGTCAGGATCTGGCGGCTGATGAAGTCCTGGGCCGCCTCGCACTGGGCGACGCCGGCGATCAGCGTGTCGCGCCCGCCCAGCTCCAGCGACTGGTCGGCGCCCAGGCATTCGACCGCGCTCTCGCCGATCTTCAGCTTGTGCAGGTCCTGCAGGTTCGGCAG
>JBGTSL010000269.1:0-3385 GCA_041940325.1 Brevundimonas sp. | reverse complement strand
CGCAGGAAGTCCTCGGTCATCTCGCGCGCATAGCCACCTTCGCCTTCGCCGCCGCCCTCGCGCTCGGGCAGCGGAATGAACTTCGCGCCCAGCGACTCGACCTGCTCCTTCGACGCCGGGCGGACGTCGGTGGCCGTGACCACCGCCCCCAGCCGCCGCGCCGTGGCGACGGCTTGCAGCCCCGCCACCCCGGCCCCCATGACGAAGACCTTGGCCGCGGCCACCGTGCCGGCCGCCGTCATCATCATCGGGAAGCCCTTGCCGAAGGCGTACGCCGCCTCGATCACCGCCCGATAGCCGGCCAGATTGGCCTGGGACGACAGGGCGTCCATCACCTGCGCCCGGGTGATGCGCGGCACGAACTCCATGGCGAAGGCGGTCACGCCCTGACCCGCCAGCGCGGTCACCGTCTCCCTGTCGCGGTACGCGTCCAGCAGGGCGACGACCACCGCCCCGGGCTTCAGGGCGCTGGTCTCCTGCGCCGTCGGCCCGCGCACCTTCAGCAGGATGTCGGCCCCCGACAGCACCGCCTTGAGGTCCTTCGCCACCGTCGCGCCGGCCGCCGCATAGTCCGCATCGGGAATGGACGAGCCGGTCCCCGTCCCGGCCTCGACCGTCACCGTCGCGCCCAGCGCGATCAGCTTCTTCACCGTTTCCGGAGTGGCGGCGCAGCGCGTCTCGCCGTCTCGGCGTTCGCGGGTCACGGCGATGGCGACAGCCAAGCGAATCCCTCCGTCTTCTCTCGACGCAGGAACGTTAGGCTTATCGGGGACGGCCCGTAAAGCGGGCGCTCAAGCAGCGAGTGACCGCGTCGTGAGCGTCAGCGTCGCTTAATGCCCGGTCTTCTTCTTGCGCAGGGCGAAGAAGCCGATGACCAGCATCGCGACCGCCGCGATGGCGCCGGCGATGAAGCTGCCGCCCGGCTGGAACCACAGCACCAGGTGCAGGATGGTGGCCCCGGTCAGCAGCGAGCCCCATTTGGCCAGGCCCATGAACAGGTCGAACGTCGACTCCTGCTCGCTGATCTCCTGCGAGCCGCGAACGTAGTCGTCGTGGGCTTCGGCGTGGTGCGGGTCGGCCATGATCGGGTCCGGGAATCTGAAAGGCGTTGGCGCCCTTATAGCGGGGCCGGCCGCGCGCTCAAGCGGGCGGCGACAATTCGCTCAGTCCAGCGCCGCCAGCACGTCGCGGGTGAACGCGATGTGGTCGAACCGCGTGCCGGCCGGGTCCTCGCCGCGCCGGACGATGACCACATCCCGGCTCGGCACGATGACGACATACTGGCCGCGGTTGCCGTTGGCCGAGATGGCGTCGGCCGGGATGCCTTCCGACCTGTTGAACAGCCAGAAGGTCGCGCCATAGCCCTGCTCGCCGCGCGGCTGAGGCCCCGACGGCCGCGAGACATAGGCGAGCCAGCCCTCGGGCAGGATGCGCGCCCCGTCCACCAAGCCGTCGTCCAGATAGAGCTGTCCGAACCGCGCCAGATCGCGCGCCGTCGACCACACCTGGCTGGACAGGACGTAGTTGCCCCGCCAGTCGGTCTCGGCCCAGGTGTCGTGCATCCCCAGTGTCCGGAACAGGTCGGCCGGCGGATGCTCGCGGAACGTCGGCGAGATGCTCAGAATGGCCAGCAGGGTGTCGTTGTTGGCGTAGCGGTAGCGGCTCCCCGGCGGCGCGATGAGCGGCCAGGTCGGCGCCTGCTCGTCCACGCCAACGCCCCCGAAATACAGGGCGTCCGTCCGGTTCCCCGCCGTGTCGCTGGTCAGACCCGAGGCCATGCGCATCAGGTTGTCCAGGGTGATCGCCGCGCGCGGGTCGCCGACACGGCTCCAGTCGGCGATGGCGGCGGGCGCGTTCACCTCGACCTCGCCGCGCTGGACGGCGGCTCCTATGATCGTCCCGGCGAGGGACTTGGCCACAGACCAGGTACGCTGCGGCGTGTCGGGGCCGAAGCCGTCGGCGTACCACTCCCCGACCAGTCGGCCGCTCTGAAGCACCACCACGGCCGTCGTGTTCGCGCCCTCGCCATAGCCGCCCCCGAAGGCCATCTCGGCGGTGTCCTCGAGCGCTTCCGGATCGGCAGGCGTCGCCGCCGCAGGGAAGGCGGCGTTCGCTGGAACCCCCGGCGACAACGTCGCGATCTGTTCGCCGCGCCACCCCACCGGCATGATCGTGCACCCTCGCCCGGGCCGCCACACGGCGGAACGCGGCGGCAGGGCGTCGTCCCACGCCACAGCGACCCGCGCCGGCAAGACCTCCACCGGCATCTCACGCACCAGCGCGTCGATCTCCGGATAGACGCCGACCAGCTCGTTGGCCTCGACGCTCTCGACCGTGCGCGAGCCGCCCGCCGCTTCGGCGTTCTTCACCGCCCCACACACCATCAGCGCCTTGTAGCCCGCCGCCATGGCGCGGGTGGCGGCCGTCGGTTCCGGCGGCGTCTGGGCGACGGCCGGCAGGGCGAGGGCGAGAGCGGCGGTGACGATCAGGGTGCGCATGGCCCGGACGCTCGCCCGGCCGGGCCGCACCGTCAACTCAGACCAGCGCCTCGAACCGGTCGATCAGACCCTCCAGCCGCTTCGTGCCGATGGTCCAGAAGGCCGGGTCGCGCGGGTTCAGCCCGAACGGCGCCAGCGCCTCGACATAGCCCTTCGACCCGCCGCCGGCCAACAGCTCGCGGTACAGCGGCGTGAACCCGGCCGGGTCCTTCGCCCGCGTCTCCATCAGCGCCGCCACCAGCAGGTCGCCGAAGGCGTAGGCGTAGACGTAGAAGGGCGAGTGGACGAAGTGGCTGACATAACTCCACCAGTGCTCGTAGCCGGGGTTCAGCGTCACCGCCGGACCCAGCGACCCGCCCAGCTCCTCCAGCCACAGTTCGCCGATCCGCTCGACCGACAGCTCACCCGCCGCCCGCTCGTCGTGGAATCGGGTCTCGAAGCGGTGGAAGGCGATCTGGCGGATCACCGTATTGAGCCCGTCCTCGATCCGTCCGGCCAGCAGGCCGCGCTGCTCGGCCTTCGGCGCCGTGGCCAGCAGCCGGTCGAAGGTCAGCCCCTCGGCGAAGATCGACGCCGTCTCGGCCAGCGTCAGCGGCGTATCCGCCAGCAGACTGCCCTGCCCCGCCGCCAGCGTCTGGTGCACCCCGTGGCCCAGCTCGTGCGCCAGGGTCAGCACGTCCCGCCGCTCGCCCATCCAGTTCAGGAACACATAGGGGTGCCGGTCCGAGGTCACCGGATGGGCGTAGGCGCCCGACTGCTTCCCGGGCCGCGCCTTGCCGTCGATCCACGGCCGTTCGAAGAAGCCCCGCGCCCGGTCGGCGAACTCGCCGCCGAGGTCGGAGAAGCTCTCCAGCACCAGCTCCCGCCCCTGCGCCCAGTCGTAGCCG
>JBGTSL010000268.1:0-3386 GCA_041940325.1 Brevundimonas sp. | reverse complement strand
TGGACGACCAGTCGTTCCAGGTCACCTACCGCTACGACCGCGGCGAGCCGCGCGGACCGCACAAGAAGACCGAGTCCTGGGAAGGGCGCGGAGACTGCATCGACTGCAACCAGTGCGTGGTGGTCTGCCCGATGGGCATCGACATCCGCGACGGGGCGCAGCTGGAGTGCATCAACTGCGGCCTGTGTATCGACGCCTGCAACGAGATCATGGACAAGGTCGGCCGGCCGCGGGGGCTGATCGCCTATGACACCGACGCGGCGGTTGCGGCCCGCAGTTGCGGCCAGAAGCCTCAGCACAGGCTGATCCGGCCGCGCACCCTCTACTACGGCCTCGCCCTTGTGGTGGTCGGCGGGCTGATGGTCTGGGGTTTCGCCACCCGCGAGACCCTGGGCGCGCACGCGATCCGCGACCGTAACCCGGCCTGGGTGCGTCTGAGCGACGGGGCCGTCCGCAACGGCTACACGCTCAAGATCACCAACCGCGGGTTTGAGCCCGCCGCGGTCGAGATCCGCTACGCGGGAATTCCGGGCGCGGCCCTGACCAGCCCGGGGCGCTCGTCGACCGACCCGCTCCGGATCGAGGTCGAGCCCAATCGCGTGACCTCGATCCGGGTCTTCGTCACCGCGCCGGCGGATCGGGTGGGCGAGGGCAGCCGCGACGCCGCCTTCGAGATCCGCTCGGACGACAGGGCCGAGACCGTTCGCACCGCTTTCGACTACGGGAACTCCCAGCCATGAGCATTCCGGCCTCGTCCGCAAGGCAGCCCTATGTGGTCAAGGGCTGGCACGTCGGCCTCGGCGTCGTGGCCTTCTTCGCCGTGGTGATCGGCGTCGACGCCGGCTTCCTGGTGGCCGCCTACCGCTCCCATCCAGGCCAGGTGGCCCCCCGGCCCTATGAGGCCGGCCTGATCTACAACGCCGAACTGGAACGGCAGCGGGCGCAGGCGGCGCTCGGCTGGCGCGCGGGGGCGGCGGCGCGTCCAGACGGGCTGGAGGTGGTCTTGCAGGGCGCCGACGGTCAGCCGCTCGCCGGCCTGCGGGTGTCCGCCACCCTGCAGCGGCCCGCGACCGAACAGGGGCGCACGGAACTGGTCCTCCGGGAGGCGGCGCCCGGGGTCTACGCCGCCAATCACTCGCTCTCCGGGGCCTGGGATGTCCGGATCGCGGCGGCAGGCGGCGCGGGCGAGGCGCTGATCGCGGAACGGAGGCTGTCATGGCCATGACGCTCGACATGGCCGGCCGGCCGGACATGTCGGCCTTCCTGCGCCGGACGGACGACGGTCGGGCCAGCCTCGACCTGCTGGTCACCGGCGCCCGCTGCGCCGGCTGTATCTCGAAGATCGAGCGCGCCGTGTCCGGACTGCCCGGCGTCGAGAGCGCGCGGCTGAACCTGTCCACCGGACGGCTGGCGGTCGGCCTCGCCGACGGCGGTCTCGACCCCGGCCGGATCATCTCGGCCCTCGACCGGCTGGGCTATCCGGCGACCCCCTTCGATCCGGGCGCCGCCCTCGTCCAGCGCGACCGCGAGGGGCGCCGGCTGATCCTCGCCCTGGCGGTGGCGGCCTTCGGCGCGATGAACGCCATGATGTTCTCGGTGCCGATCTGGGCCGGGCTGTTCGATCAGGAGCTCGGCCCCGCGACCCGCACCATGATGATGTGGATGTCGGCGGCCGTGGGCGCGCCCTGCGCCGTCTTCGCCGGCATGCCGTTCTTCGAGTCGGCTTGGCGGTCCCTGCGCGTCGGCCGCGCCAACATGGACGTGCCGATCTCGGTCGGCGTGATCCTGACGCTGGCGATCAGCTTTTCGGAAACCATCCTGCACGGCCGCGACGCCTATTTCGACGCCGCCGTTTCGCTGCTGTTCCTGCTCCTGATCGGGCGCTGGCTGGACCACACCCTGCGGGCCAGGGCGCGCAGCGCCGCCGGCGACCTGCTGGCGCTCCAGGCCCCCGCCGCCAGCGTGGTCGATGCGCAGGGCCGCGAGCGGTCGGTGCCGCTCGGAGACGTCCAGCCGGGCGACCTCCTGCGCGTGCGGCCCGGCGACCGGATTCCGGTCGATGCGACGCTGGTGGAGGGCGAGGCGCTGCTCGACAACAGCCTGCTGACCGGCGAGAGCGCGCCGGAGCGGGTCGGGCGCGGCCAGCTGTGCCGCGCCGGGGGGTGGTCTGGGGTTAAGCCTCGGCCCTGCCCAGGCGCCGGTGCCCGGCTGGCAGGGGGCCGGGGCTACCGTACAGGCCCGCAGCGACACGGTGGCGCGGCAGCGGCTGCGCCCCTAGCCCTTGGCCTCCAGCTTGGTCTGGCACTGGATGCAGCGTTTGGCCGAGGGGAAGGCCTGCAGGCGGGGCACGGCGATCGCCTTGCCACAGACCACGCATTCGCCGTAGCTGCCATCGTCCAGCCGCTGCAAGGCGGCGCGCACGTCCTGCAGCTCCTGCTGGTCGCGCACGGCTTCGGCGTAGCGGGCGAGGGCGTCGGTGTCCTTCGGGCGGATGTTGAGGTACGTTTGGTAGTGGCTCGCGGCGGCGGGCCAGTCCTGGTTCCCGGCGGCGGCCTCAGCTCGCTCCACGAGCGCCCCGGCTTGCCGCTCGACCTGGAACCGGTGTAAGAGGAACACGCCACCGCCGACCGTCGCGAGCAGGACGACGAGGGCGACGAGGCGCTTGACCTTGAGCCTCCGGTGAGGCTGCGTGCGGGACGACTTCGGCATCGGTGTCGGTTCTCGGGAGAGCGTCGGGCCGGCTCAGGCGAATTCTAGCAGACGGTTCCGGTTGCGGCGGGCACGGAGGTACGTGATGGCGGACGGGGCAGTGATTCTGAGTTTCGATGTCGAGGAGCACCACCGCATCGAGGCGGCGGCGGGGCTGGCGTTCAGCGACGCGCAGAAGCACGACTACGCGGTGCGGATGGAGGCGACGACGCGGCGATTACTCGATCAACTCGCGGCGGCGGGGGCGAAGGCGACGTTTTTCATCGTCGGGGAGATCGCGCTGAGCCACCCGACGCTGGTGGCGGACATCGCGGCGGCGGGGCACGAGGTCGGCTCGCACGGGTGGGACCACCGCCGCGTCCACCGCTTCAGCCCCGCCGAGTTCCTCGCGGATGTGCGGCGGTGCAAGGACGCTCTCGAACAGGCGAGCGGGCAGGCGGTCGCGGGTTATCGGGCGCCGACCTTCAGCGTGATGCGGGAGACGGCGTGGGCGATCGACGTGCTGGCGGAGGCGGGCTACCGCTACGACTCGTCGGTGTTCCCGGTGCGGCACGACCGCTACGGCGTCCCCGCCGCGCCGCGGACGCCGTTCCTGATCGAGGGCCGCGAGCGGACGACGCTCGAACTGCCGCCCGCGACGTACCGCGTACTGGGGCAGAACCTGCCGGTCGCGGGGG
>JBGTSL010000267.1:0-3389 GCA_041940325.1 Brevundimonas sp. | reverse complement strand
CTCGTCGCCTCCGGACCGGCGGCGGCCCAGGCCGACCCGTTCGGGGCCCTCTACGCGCCGCCGGCGGGCGCGGCGGCCGCCAGGGACGCCTCGTCCGGCCGAACCGGCGCGACCTCCGTGAGCGGCGCCGTGGGCCGCTCCTACGCCACATCTCAAACCGACGGGGCGGTCAGCCTCGCCCAGCTCGACCTGATGCCCGCCGACCTGCCGCCCCTGCCGGTGGCGCTCGACGGCGGGGCGACGCGGTATCTGAAGAACCGGCCGAGGATCGCCGTGCCGGGCTACACCATCGGCTTCGTCCAGGGGGCCAGCGCCAGCGCCTATGGCGGCGGCGCGGGGACGGAGCGGAACGGCCGCCGGACCAAGATCGCCACGCGCCTCGTGGGCGTGACCGATCGGCTGGCGCAGGACCTGACGGACGAGGCCTATGCCGACCTCGTGCGCCAGCTTCAGGCCGCCGGATTCGAGGTGGTCGAGCCCGCCGCCCTGCAGGTCTCGGAGCGGATGCGCGGCCTCGCCCGCTACGCCGAGCCCGTCGGCGGCCTCGAAGGCCGCGCCCGCCCCGGCTCCGGCGAAGAAGGCCGACAGGAAGTCAGGCCCCTCGCCCTCCACCCTGCGCCATGCGGTGAAGAAGGCCGAGGAGCGGATGGCGGCCCTGACGGCCGAGGTCGCCCGCATCGACGACGAACTCGCCAACGCCGCCGTCAGCAACCCGAAGGCGCTGGAAGGCCTGACCCGCGCCCGGGCGAAAACCCAGGCCGATCTGGAGGCCGCCGAAGCCGCCTGGTTGCAGGCCGAGGAAGCGCTGGCGGAGGTGGCGTGAGCAAGCCGATCGAACTCTCCCGCGAGGCGCGGCGAGCGGCATCCGCCGGCCTGCGACAGGTGCTGGCGGATGAACTGGATGTCGAGGTCGGCGCCTTGCAGGCCGACCTGATCCTCGACCGGATCATCCTCGATCTGGGACCCATCCTCTATAACCGCGCCCTGGCCGACGCCCGCGCCATCGTCGCCGCCAGGGCGGAAGACATGGACGAGGCCCTGTACGGACTGCAACGGCAGACCGACCTGCGCTGACCCTCGGCCTGCAAGTCGGTCCGGTCGACGCCACCGGGATCGCGACTGGCGTACAAGGCAGGAAGTCGCCATCCTGCGACTCTCACCGAGACGGTTCACCGAGCGCCTCCAACACGGTTCTGATGAGCGAAAGTCCCGAAATCTGGTTCTACCACCTCGAGCGTTCGACGCTGGATCAGGTGCTGCCCGGCCTGCTGGAGAAGACGCGCGAGCGCGGCTGGCGGGCGCTGGTTCGCGCCGGCGACGAGCGGCTGCTCGACGACATCGACGAACGGCTGTGGACGTACAGGGATGACAGCTTCCTGGCCCATGGCCGGGCCTCGGAACCGGAGGCGGCGCGCCAGCCGATCCTGTTGACGCAGACGGCGGAGAACCCGAACGGCGCTCAGGCGCTGTTCATCGTGGACGACGCAGAGCTTGGCGATACGAAAGGGTTCGATCGATGCTTCATCATCTTCGACGGTCGGGACGAGGCGGCGGTGGCCGCGGCCCGGGTGCGCTGGAAGACGTTGAAGGACGGCGGCGCCAACCTCGCCTACTGGAAACAGTCGCCCGAGGGACGCTGGGAAAAGGCGGCCTGATCGCGCTGGCGGCGCTGGCCGCCTGCTCGACCCCGACCTCGGACGCAGCCGCGCCCCGGGCCGTCGAAAGGGCCCAGATGAGCCAGCCGGTCGGCGTTCGCCTGGTCAGTCCCACCACCGACCTGTGCAAGGCCGGCGAGATGCAGTGGCTGGTGGGGAAACCGAAGACCGAAATCCCCGTTCCGGTAGACGTGGTCAATCGCAGGGTGACCTGCACCACCTGTCCGGTGACCGAGGATTTCTCGCCCCACCGCCTGAACATCTTCTTCGACGACGAGACCGGCATCGTTGAACAGGTCCGTTGCGGCTGAAGCCAAGGGAGACGCCCATGAAAATCCAACTGCTCAGCCTTGCCGCCGCCGGTCTGCTGGCCTCGGCCTGCGCCCCGGTCGAACCGCCCCCCCCGCCAATGCCGCCCGACGCCGGGCCGACCCAGTGCCGCGCCGACTACTATCAACGCTACATCGGCCGCAACCGGTCCGAACTGCCGCCCCGTCCCGCCGGCGAGATCTGGCGCGTGACCTGCACCACCTGTCCGGTGACCATGGACTACAACCCCGGCCGCCTGAACATCCTGTACGAACAGTCGAGCGGCGTGATCCGGGAGGTGAAATGCGGATGAGAGGCCTGATCCTCACGGCCGGCGCCCTGGCCGCCGCCTGCGCCCCGATGCCGGAGCCCGCGGCCGAGCCTTCCCCCACGCGGTGCGACGCCGAGGCCAACCAGTCCCTGATCGGGTCGCACGTCGGCGCGGTCAGCTTCCCCGCCGACGCCAACGTCCGCGTCGTCTGCACCACCTGCCCGACGACGAAGGACTATCGGCCCGACCGCCTGAACGTCCGCTTCGACCAGGCCACCGGCATCATCAGGAGGGTGGATTGCGGCTGATCCTCATCTCGCTCACAGCGGCCGCAGCGCTGACGGCCTGCGCCGAACAGACGCCGCCGTCGGCGCGGGCGGACGAGGCTCCGGCGCCCGCGCCTGTCGATCCGCGGCCGGCCCCGCCGACCGGCCCGGAGCCCCCCGGAACGCCGGTTCCGGCCGATGCGTGCGGCGCCGCCGGGCGTCAGGACTGGATCGGACGCGCCCGCTCGGACCTGCCGCCGCCGCCCGCAGGCGCGAACTGGCGGATATTCGAGACAGGGCAGCCGGTCACACAGGACCTGCGGCCCGACCGGCTCAACATCGAGATCGACCCGGACAGCCAGACCGTGGTCCGGCTCAGCTGCGGCTGAGCCGGACCACGGAGAGGCCTCCCCCCGCCCGGGGGCGGGCGGGGACTTCCCGTCAGCTTTCGTAGCTGTCCGCCACCATGCGATCGAGGGTGCGGACGCCCCAGCCGACGGCGCCGTCCGGCACGGTCGGATTCTTGCTGTCCTTGATCCAGGCGGTCGGGGCGATGTCGATGTGCGCCCACGGCACGCCGTTGGTGAAGCGCTGCAGGAACAGGGCGGCGGTGATCGAACCGCCCGCGCGGCCGTTGCCGGTGTTCTTCACGTCGGCGATCGGGCTGTCGATGTGGCGCTCGTAGGCGGCCGGGATCGGCATCCGCCAGGCGTTCTCGCCGACCTTGGGCGCGGCGGCGAGGAAGTTGCTCGCCAGTTCGTCGGAATTCGAGAAAACGCCTGCGTATTCAAGACCCAGCGCCACGATCATGGCGCCGGTCAGGGTGGCGAGGTCGAGCATGAATCTCGGCTTGAACCGCTCCTGGGTGTACCAGAGGCAGTCGGCCAG
>JBGTSL010000266.1:0-3401 GCA_041940325.1 Brevundimonas sp. | reverse complement strand
AGGTGCGGGGTCTCGACGACGCCCATCTTCTCGTCGCCGAACGGATAGGGGCCGACCGTCGCCTCGTAGAAGTCCATCATCGGCGCGAACTGGGCGAACAGGGCCGCCACCTTGGCCGGATCGTCGGAGCGCAGGTGCCAGTAGGACATCGGAACGACGTTTCCGAACCGGCTGTGATAGTCGGCGCTGACCTCCTCGTATGGCCCGATGTTGAGGGCGATGGCGTAGGTGTTCGGATGGGCCGCCGACCAGTTCCAGGTCGTCCAGCCGTCGCCATGATCCACCGTGCCGAGGAATTTTCCGTTGGAGGGCGCCGACAGGTTCGACGGCACGGTGATGTGCAGGTCGACGCGACCCGGCTCGGCCAGCGGATGGTCGATGCAGGGCCAGAACAGGTCGCAGCCCTCGGGCTGGACGGCGGTGGCGATCCACGGTTCGCCCGAGGGCGCGACCGCCCAGACGAAGCCGCCGTTCCAGGGCGCCTGGGGCGCGACGCGCGGCTGGCCGGCGTAGGCGATGCGTAGCTGCGCCGTTTCCCCGACGGCGAGCGGCTCGGCCAGTTCGATCGACATCCGGCCCTCGGGGTTGGACCAGCGGCCGGCGGGAACCGGCACGCCGTCCACGGCGACCTCCGAGACGCTCAGAATGGTGTCCAGCTCGACCACCAGGCGGTCGACCGGGGCGGTGGCGGTGAAGTCCAGCAGGGCGACGGCGTCGATGGCCTGGTCCTCCGGAATCACCCGGATCGACAGATCGGCCTTGTCGAACCGCACCGCCAGCTGCTCCGGCGCGCGCGGCTGGTCGGTGCCGAGGGTGAAGGCGGTGGACTGACGGGCGGGAGCCGGCTCGGCAGCGGGCGCCTCGACGGTCGCGGGCGGCGTCTCGGCCATGACGTGGCCGCCGTTGGAGGCGCAGGCGGCGAGGGCGATCAGGGATACGCCCATCAGGGCGGCGCGACAGGCGATCAAGGACACGGAGGACTCCCGGCGATGGACTCCGACAGCCTATAGCTGGCCGCCAGCCGCGCAACCGGAAGCTTCGGCGCGGGCCGCCGTCGTCGCGGACAAAGAAAAAGGGCCGGTGTTCCCACCGGCCCCTTCAGATCATCCTGTCGTCGCCGATCAGGCGGCGGCGGCCTGTTCGGCCAGCTTGGCCTTGACCTGACGCTTGATGCGCTGGGCGGCGACCGACAGCTGCTCGTCGCGGGCCTTGACGATGAACGCGTCGAGCCCGCCCTTGTAGTCGAGGGTGCGCAGCGCGGCGTTGGAGATGCGCAGCGAGAAGGTCTGGCCGAGAGCCTCCGAGGTCACCTTGACGGCCTTCAGCGACGGCAGGAACCGGCGCTTGGTCTTGATGTTCGAGTGGCTCACGCTGTTGCCGACCATCGGGCCGATACCGGTGAGTTCGCAACGACGCGACATCTGACTATCCTTCGGAGCGGTCCGCGACACGAAGCGGACGCATGAAACAGGTGCGCGCGGGAGGTCATCCCGCGCGAGAGGGGGGCCTATAGAGGAGGAATCCTCGTCCCGTCAAGACTGGGCGCGCGTCGCGGACCCGTTCAGCCGCCGTTCAATTGCCGCCATATATCCCCATTAGTCATGAGACCGAATTCCAGATCGGGGATGTTGATGAAGCCTGCCGCCCTCCTCCGTGTCGCCGCCGTCGCCGCGCCCGTCGTGGCCGGCGCCCTGTTCCTCGGCGCGCCCGCCCAGCCGCGGGCCGCGATGACGGTCCAGTCGAGCGCCGACACGGTCCTGCCCGGCTACTGGGAATACACCACCAGCGCCGTCGGCATCCGCGACACCGAGACCAAATGCGTCCGGCCCAGCGAGATCAACCGCTTCTTCGGCGGCCTCTCGACCCGCCGCTGGCGGTGCACCTATCCGGTGCGCCAGGTCGGCGCCGGCAACGCCCGTTTCGAAGGCACCTGCGAGGACCGCAAGGGCCGGCGCGTCAACGTGCGCCTGAACGGCACCTACCAGCAGGAGAGCTTCACCTTCCGCGGCGGAGCCCAGCTGGCGCGCGGCACGCCCTATCTGCCCGCCTCGATCACGGCGCGGCGCATCAGCGCCCAGTGCCCGGCCAACGCCGAGTATTTCTAGGTCTCGAGCGGCTTGCTGATCACCACCTGATAGGTGTTCTGCTCGCCCGAGGGCAGGGTCAGGCTGACGTATTCGCCGGCCACGAACCGTTCGTCGCCGAACCGGTATCCGACGGCGTCTTCGGCCTCGCCCGGCAGGTCCACGATCCAGCGCCCGCCCGGACCCAGCCGCAGCCGGCCCTTGGCCTCGGTCACCCCGTCGCTGAAGCGGCGGGCGTAGGCCCGCTCCGGCTCGGCCCGCCAGGCGTCGGCGTCCAGTCGGCCGTCGGCGTCCAGCGGCGCGACGATGTCGTAGCCCTCGCCGGGATCGCCGGCCGGAGCGCCCGGCGCGCGCGCCATCTCCAGTCGGACGTGATAGAAGTCGGCCATTGAACTTGTCCTGTATCAAGGCCCCCTGCGGGGAGCCGCCTAACGTGGCCATTGGCGGACATGAAGGCTTCGCCTGCAACTGGGGAATTCCCCGGAGGAGGGACAGATGAGAATGACGCTGGCGCTCGCGACCGCGGGCCTCCTTGCGCTCGGCGGCTGCGCCGCCGACGGCGCGAACGGACAGGCTGTCGCGCCGCCGGATCCGTCGCCGTTCGGTTCGGTCGCCCTGGGCGGAAATCTGGTCCGGCAGAAATGCGCCGGCTGCCATGCCGTGGAACTGACCGGCGACAGTCCGATGAAGGCCGCGCCGCCCTTCCGCTCGATGGGCCGCACCTACCCCGTGCGCGACCTGCAGGAGGCGCTGGCCGAAGGCCTGGTCACCGCCCACCCGGCCATGCCGCCCATCGAACTGGAGGCCAGCGAGGTCGCCAACGTCATCGCCTACCTGGAGTCCGTCTCCGGTACGGGCGGCGGCGGTCCGAACTGAAAAAGGCCCGGGATCGCTCCCGGGCCTTTCGTCATTCGGCGATGCGCGTCGAAATCAGGCGGCTTCCGCTTCCTCGGCCTCGGCGGCTTCGGCGGCGGCGATGACGGCCTTCTTGGCGCTCAGCGACTTGCCGAGCAGCTCGACGGCGGCGTCCTTGTCGATGCGGTTGGCCGCGGCGACTTCGCGGGCCATGCGGTCCAGCGCCGATTCATAGAGCTGCCGCTCCGAATAGGACTGTTCCGGCTGGCTGTCGGCGCGGTGCAGGTCGCGGACCACCTCGGCGATCGAGATCAGGTCACCGGAGTTGATCTTGGCTTCGTATTCCTGTGCGCGGCGGCTCCACATGGTCCGCTTAACGCGGCTGCGGCCCCGCAGCGTCTTCATGGCGCTGTCCATGATCTTGCGTGTCGACAGGCGGCGCAGGCCCGACGTGTTGGCCTT
>JBGTSL010000265.1:0-3408 GCA_041940325.1 Brevundimonas sp. | reverse complement strand
GAGGCTGACCGTTTCATGGAGGTGACTGAGCGCATGGCGGATCTGAGGTGGACGCGCGAAGACCATGCTTGGCTGTCCAGAAGGAACAGGAGCGTGTTGGGGACCACGGAGCGGGGGCGGCAGGAGCTGAAGCTCTTCGACCGCGCGCCGCTGCTGATGGACGGGAGGGTAAAGAACACGCTTGGCGAGGACGGCGCGGAGCAGTTCAACGCGGCGGAGCTGCGGCGCTTGTCGGCGCGGACGGGGCGGCCGAGGCCCCCGCCGACGACGGCGTGGTCGATGCGGAGTTCGAGGAAGTCTCGGACGCCGACGCCAAGGCCGACGCCGACGACGAGAAGAAGAGCGCGTAAGCCACAGGCTTCGCAAAACCGATGCGGCCCCGCTTGTCACCCGATGGGCGGGGCCGTTTCATGAAACTTGCATCAGTGCGCCGGGCGCCCATGTCAGCCCGGTCAGCCATTCCCGTCAGCGGCCCGGCAGAGGCGGCGGCGGGGCCGGCAGGGTAAGAGGACGAACGCCAGATGGCGACGCGTGACTATTACGAGATTCTGGGCGTCGAGCGGACCATCGACGCCGCGGGCCTGAAATCCGCCTACCGCAAGCTGGCCATGCAGCATCACCCCGACCGCAACGGCGGCTGCGAGGACGCCATGGCCCGCTTCAAGGAGATCTCTGAGGCCTACAGCGTGCTGTCGGACGACCAGAAGCGCGCCGCCTACGACCGCTTCGGTCACGCCGGGGTCAACGGCGGCGGCGGCAATCCGTTCGGGCAGGGCGGGGCCGGCTTCGCCGACGTCAACGACATCTTCTCCCAGGTCTTCGGCGACGCCTTCGGCGACGTCTTCGGGGGCCGCGGCGGCGGGGCCCGCCAGCACGGCCCGCGGCGCGGCTCGGACCTGCGCTACGACCTCGAGATCACCCTGGAGCAGGCCTACAAGGGCGCCGAGGTCGAGATCGGCGTGCCCACCACCGCCACCTGCGAGACTTGCGAGGGTTCGGGGGCGAAGAAGGGCACCCAGCCGGTCACCTGCACCACCTGCCAGGGCGCAGGCCGGGTGCGCACCGCCAACGGCTTCTTCCAGGTCGAGCGCACCTGCCCGCGCTGCGGCGGCCAGGGCCAGATGATCGCTGAGCCGTGCGGGACCTGCCACGGCCACGGCCAGGTGCGGAAGAACCGCAAGCTCCAGCTCAAGGTCCCCGCCGGCGTCGACGACGGCTCGCGCATCCGCCTGTCGGGCGAGGGCGACGCCGGCCAGCGCGGCGGCCCGCGCGGCGACCTCTATGTCTTCATCTCGGTCACGCCCCACGAACTGTTCGAGCGCGACAACCTCGACCTGCTGGTCACCGTGCCCGTGCCGATGACCACGGCGGCCCTCGGCGGCGAGATCGACGCCCCCTGCCTCGTCTCCGAGGCCTGCGACGGCCGCTGCAAGGCCCCCGTCACGGTCCCGGCCGGCGCCCAGACGGGCAAGACGGTGCGCATCAAGGGCAAGGGCATGCCCCACCTGAACGGCCGCCAGCGCGGCGATCTGGTGGTCGAGCTGTTCGTCGAGACCCCCACCGACCTGACCGCCCGCCAGAAGGAGCTGCTGGAAGAGCTGGCCGCCTCGCTCGGCGACACCCAGACGCCGCGCAACTCGTCCTTCGCCGGCAAGGCCAAGCGCTTCTGGGCCGACATCCTCGGCGCCGAAACCGCCCAGTAACTCCCTTTTCGTCGTCACCCTCGGGCTTGACCCGAGGGCCAGACCATCCGGTGCTCCGTCAACGGAAAGCCTCCCCGGCCGGAGGGCCATTCGTCATCACCGCCGCGCACAACATCTGATCCTCGGGTCAAGCCCGAGGATGACGGTCAGGGAGAAAACCTCCACTATGGGAAGAATGGTTCAGGGGACTTCATGAGCGCCATCTTCCATGCCGGCATCTCCGGCGCCCGGGGCCGCATGGGCCGCGCCGTCTCGGCCGCGCTGGACGCCCGCGAGGACGTCGTCGTCGCCGCCCGCTTCGACCGCGGCGAGACGCCCGACCTGTCGCTGTGCGACGTGGTCATCGACTTCTCCACCCCCGACGCCTCCGTCGAGCTGGCCCGCGCCTGCGCCGCCCGCGGCGGCCCCGCCCTGGTCATCGGCTCGACCGGCCTGAGCCCGGACCAGGACGCCGAAATCCTCAAGGCTTCCGAGACCGTGGCCATCGTCCGCAGCGGCAATTTCTCGCTGGGCGTCAACATCCTGATCGGCCTGGTCGAGCACGCCGCCCAGCGCCTCGACGCCGCCGACTGGGACATCGAGGTGCTGGAGACCCATCACCGGCGCAAGGCCGACGCCCCCTCGGGCACCGCCCTGATGCTGGGCGAGGCCGCCGCCAGCGGCCGCGGCGAGGACCTCGCCGACGTGCGCAGCCCGCCCCATGACGGCATCGGAACGCGCGAGACCGGCAAGATCGGCTTCGCCTCGCTGCGGGCCGGCGGGGTCGTCGGAGAGCATACGGTGCTGTTCGCCTCGGACGACGAGACCATCACCCTCAGCCATTCGGCCATCGACCGCTCGCTGTTCGCCAGGGGCGCGGTCGTCGCCGCCGCCTGGGTCCGCAACCGCAAGCCCGGCCTCTACGACATGCAGGACGTCCTTGGATTTCGGCAGGCCTAGCCTGCCTGGGACGCTACCGCTCGCGACGCGGTCGCTCGCTGCTTGAGCGCGGTCATGCGCGAAGCGCCAGGCCGCGTCGGGTCGGGACCCGAAGGGCGGCGCGCAGCAGTCGGGTCCCGAAGGGCCGACCGACCGCGGCCCGCCAAGGACCACTGAAGACCGTCAGGTCTTCAGTGCGCGTGTCTGGCCCTGCGGCCGCCGCCGGTCACCAGCGACTTGATCAGGAAGAAGACGGCGATGACGATGGCGTAGCCGAGGAACAGGGCCAGCAGCCCCATCCAGAAGGTGAGGCTCAGCAGGTCGGGCAGCACGAAGGCGCCGCCGTCCAGCACCGGCCGGATCACCCGGACGGCCTCGTGCACCAGCGCCGCCCCCAGCGCCGTGGCCCACAGCCGGCTCCACGCCGGCATCAGCAGGGCCGCGATGATGGCGATCAGCAGGCCCGTGACCTGGTTTACGCCGTCGAATCCGCCTTGGGCCAGGTTGAACAGGCCCGCCAGAAACGCGCCGATCGAATCGAACAGGGACTCCATACGCCGACCTCCGTCTGCCTCGGCCGAGCTTGGCCGTGAGCAGGGTTAACGCCGGTCACGCCGAATGGCTCCGCTTACCGCCCGGTCGAGCCGAAGCCGCCGGCGCCGCGCGCCGTGTCGTCCAGCGCCTCGACCTCCGTCATCGCGGCCTGCGCATAGGGGGCGATGACCATCTGGGCGATGCGCTCGCCGCGCCGGATCACGAACGGCTCCTGCCCGTGGTTGATCAGGAT
>JBGTSL010000264.1:0-3450 GCA_041940325.1 Brevundimonas sp. | reverse complement strand
CTCCAGAAGGAAGCCGAGGCGCTGGGCGTTGGGCCGGCCGGCCTCAGGGACGAGTCTGGCCGGTCCCGCGAACCACATATTTGAACGTCGTCAGTTGCTCGGCCCCAACCGGGCCGCGGGCGTGAAGCTTGTCGGTGGCGATGCCGATCTCGGCCCCGAAGCCGAAGTCGCCGCCGTCGGCGACCTGGGTCGAGGCGTTGGCCAGCACGTTGCCGGCGTCGGCCTCGGCGAGGAAGCGTTCGACGGCGGCCTCGTCGGAGGCGACGATCGACTCGGTGTGGCCGGAGCCGTAGCGGGCGACGTGGGCGAGGGCCTCGTCGATGCCGTCGACGACCTTCACCGCCAGGATCGGCTGCAGATATTCGGTCGACCAGTCTTCGTCAGTGGCTGCGGAGGCGTCGGGGACGATGGCGCGGGCGGCGGGATCGGCGCGCAGCTCGCAGCCGGCGCCGGTCAGGTCCCCGGCGATCTTCGGCAGCAGGTCGTCGGCGACGGCGCGGTCGATCAGCAGGGTCTCGGCGGCGCCGCAGACCGAGACGCGGCGCATCTTGGCGTTGAGAGCGACGGCGCGGGCCATGTCAGGATCGGCGCTGGCGTGGACGTAGACGTGATTGACCCCCTCGAGATGGCCGAGAACGGCGACGCGGGCCTCGTTCTGGACCCGTTCGACCAGCGAACGGCCGCCGCGCGGGATCAGCAGGTCGATGGAGCCGTCGAGGCCGGTCAGGATCTGGCCGACGGCGGCGCGGTCTCGGGTGGTGACGATCTGCACCGTGTCGGACGACAGGCCGGCCGAGGTCAGCCCCTCGACCAGGGCCTCGTGGATGGCGAGGTTGGAGCGCAGGCATTCCGAGCCGCCGCGCAGGATGACGGCGTTGCCGGCGCGAACGGCGAGGGCGGCGGCGTCGGCGGTGACGTTGGGGCGGCTCTCGTAGATGATGGCCAGCACGCCGATGGGGGTGCGGACGCGGGCGATGTCGAGGCCGTTCTCCGGCGTCCAGCGGGCGGTCTCGACGCCGACCGGATCGGGGATGGCGGCGATCGACTCCAGCGCGCCGACGACGCCGTCGAGGCGTTTCGCATCGAGCGCCAGCCGGTCCATCATGGCCGACGCCATGCCCTTGGCCTTCGCGTCGTCGAGGTCGGCGGCGTTGGCGGCCAGCACCTTGTCCGCGCGGGCGCGAAGGGCCCTGGCCATGCCGGCGATGGCCTTCGTGCGGGTCCCGGGTCCGGCGAGGGCCAGGGCGCGGGCGGCGGCGCGGGCGCGGCGGCCCATGGCCAGCATGTCGGCTTCGAGGGTGGATCCGGCGGTCGGGGCGGGGGCGTCCTGGGTCATGGTCATGCCCCTAAAGGTCGCGTCCCCGGCCGAGGTTTCAAGGGGCGGCGCTTTCGCGCAGGGCCAGATCGTCGGCGTGGATGACCACCGGACCGCCCGCATAGCCCAGCGCCGCCTTCAGCCCGGCCGAGCGGACGCCCATGATCTTCGACACGTCGTTGTCGTCGTAGCGGACGAGGCCGCGGGCGATCTCGACACCCTGTTCATTGAAGACTTCGACCGGGTCGCCCTTGCCGAAATCGCCCTCGCTGGCGATGATTCCGACGGCCAGAAGCGACTTGCCGCGGGTCAGGGCGCGGGCGCAGCCCTTGTCGATCGTCAGCCGGCCCCGGGTGGCCAGCGAACCGCCGATCCACTGCTTGTAGGCCGCCTTCACCGTGGTGGCGGGGGCGATCAGGGTGCAGCGGCGGCCTTCCTCCAGGGTCGGGGCGTTGCGGGTCTTGGGCTTGCCCTCGGCGATCAGGGTGGCGCAGCCGGCCTCGGCGGCGATGCGCGCCGCCATCAGCTTGGTGGCCATGCCACCCGTGCCGACCCCGGCCTCGGCGTTGGCGCCGGTGGCCATGGCCTCGATCTCGGGCGTCAGCTCCTCGATATAGGGGATGTGCTTCGCATCGGGATTGCTGCGCGGGTCGGCCGTATAGACGCCGTCGACGTCCGACAGCAGGACCAGCAGATCGGCGCTGATCATCTGGGCCACGCGCGCGGCGAGGCGGTCGTTGTCGCCGTATTTGATCTGGTCGGTGACGATGGTGTCGTTCTCGTTGACGATCGGCACCGCTCCCATGTCGAGCAGGGCGCCGACCGTGGCGCGGGCGTTGAGCCAGCGGCGCCGCGTCTCGGTGTCGTCGCGGGTCAGCAGGATCTGGGCGGTGACCACGTCGTGCGGATCGAACACCGACTCCCAGGCGTGCATCAGCATCGACTGGCCGGCGGCCGCAGAGGCCTGCTTCTTTTCAAGACCGGCGCCGCGGGCGCGGCTGCCCAGGCGGCGACGCCCGAGGGCGACGGCGCCCGAGGAGACGACGAGCACCTGCTTGCCGTCGGCCTTGAAGCCGGCGATGTCGGCCGCCAGGCCGCGCAGGCGGACGAGGTCGACGGCGTTGGTCTTGCGGTCGACCAGCAGGGACGACCCGATCTTGATCACGATCCGGTCGGCGGCGGCGATGGCGGTCGCGGCGAGGGGCGGATCGGCGAGGGTCACGGGGTCCAGCCTCCAGGCGTTTCGACGATGGTCTCGTCTTCCTCGGTGGGAGCGGCCTCGCCGCGGGTCTTGCGCACCTCGGTCCAGGCGGCGCGGAGCAGGTCGGTGACGCCCTCGCCGGAGACGCCGGAGACCAGCATCGGGCGTTTGCCGGCGACGGCTTCCAGCTCGGCGGCCCTGGCCTCGCGCGTCTCGGGGTCGAGGGCGTCGATCTTGTTCAGGGCCAGCACCTCGGGCTTGTCGGCGAGGCCGGCGCCATAGGCCTCGAGCTCGTGGCGGATGATGCGGTAGGCCTTGCCGACGTCCTCCTGGGTCCCGTCGATCAGATGGATCAGGCAACCCGAGCGCTCGACGTGGCCGAGGAAGCGGGTGCCGATGCCGGCTCCCTCGTGGGCGCCCTCGATCAGGCCGGGGATGTCGGCGATGACGAACCGCTCTGTGGCGGACAGGTCGACGACGCCCAGGTTGCCGAAGACGTGCGTCGTGGCGGGCGAGGTCAGCATCATCGAGAACACGCGGGTCAGGTCGCCCGGCAAGATTTCCGTGAGCCGGCGCGCCAGCGTCAGCGGTTGCTCATGCACCAGCCCGCCAAACATCACATGCGGCATGACCTCGAGTTGGCGCTGCAGCTCTCGGTTTTGGCGCTTGTTGCCCTTCTTGAGGATCGGCCCTTGGCGCACCGACTCATTCCAGACTTGGATCGCGTCGTCGTATAGCCCCAGCTGATACAGCGCCCGACCTAAATGGAAATGTGGCAGGTAGGTCTCGAAGTGGGTGCCCGTCCAACGCACCCGCTCCCCGGCGTTGGGCTGTAGCTTGATGGCCCGGTCCAAGAAGACCACGGATTCGCGGTACTTCTGATTGCGGTACGCCTCGCGTCCGTCGAAGTAGTGTTTGAGGTAATCACCCCACA
>JBGTSL010000263.1:0-3511 GCA_041940325.1 Brevundimonas sp. | reverse complement strand
GTCCATCAGCACCAGGTCGAAGCCGCCCGCGATGTAGGCGTCGACCGCCTGGCGCCCGTCCTCGACCGCGACCAGCTCCATTTGGGTCGCGCCCAGCATGATCTCGACCACCTTGCGGTTGGCCGGATGGTCGTCGGCCAGCAGGATGCGCAGCGAAGCTTCCTCGACGTCCGGCGCTTCGGACAGGGGCGCGGCGGCGGCCGGTTCAGCCCGGGCGACGCGCGGCAGCGGAATCTCGAACCAGAAGCTGGACCCCTCGCCCGGCGTGCTTTCGCAATCCAGCGCCCCGCCCATCAGGTCGACGAGGGCGGTCGAGATGGCCAGGCCGAGGCCGGTGCCGCCATAGCGCCGGGTGATCGAACCGTCCGCCTGCTGGAAGCGGCGGAAGATGCGGTTGCGCTGCTCCCGGTCGAAGCCCACGCCCGTGTCGCTGACGCGGAAGGCGATCCGGTCCCCCGACGAAGCCGAAACGGTCAGCCGGACGTAGCCCTTGCTGGTGAATTTCAGGGCGTTGTTGACGAGGTTGGTCAGCACCTGGCGCAGGCGCACCGCGTCGCCCTCGACCAGGCCGGACAGGGCGGGGTCGAACTCGACCTCCAGCGCCACGCCCTTGTCCTCGGCCTTGACCCGCCACAGGGCGCCGATGTCGCTGACCGTCTGCTCGAGGTCGAACGGTGCGGGCTCGATCGTGACCTGACCCGACTCTATCCGGGCGCTGTCGAGGATGTCGGAAAGCAGCCGCTCCAGCGTCACGCCCGAGGAGCGGATCAGTTCGACCATCTCCCGCTCCTGCGCGCCCAGCGGCCGGCGGGTCAGGGAGTCGGCCATCGACACCACGCCGTTCAGCGGGGTGCGGATCTCGTGGCTCATATTGGCGAGGAATTCGCTCTTGGCCCGGTTGGCGGCCTCGGCCCGGCGCCGGGCGCCGCGCAGCTGGTCGGCCTGACGAGACAGCCAGATCACGGTGGCGATGGCGCAGAGCAGGAAGACGATGCCGATGCCGATGACGGCGCGCTGCAGATTGGTGTTGGCCCGGGCGGTCTCAAGCTGGCCGCGGCGCTCCGCCAGCTGTTCCTGCATGTCGCCGGTGACCTGGTGGATGCCGGCGCTGAAACTGCGGGCGGAGGCGACCTCGCTCTCCAGCATATGGGCCCTGAGCAGCCGGAAGGCCTCGGCCGTCCGCCCTTCGGCGAACAGAACCTCGGCCTCGACGTGGTCGACCTCCATGCCGACGCCGTCCGCCTCGAGGCGACGCAGGGCCTCGAGATCGCGCCGCGCGGCGGCGGTCTGGCCGGTCCGGGCCCGCGCGATCGCCCGCAGGGGCAGGATGTCCCGCGCCAGGAAGGCCGCCGAGCCGAGGGCCTCGCCAAAGGGCGCGACGCAGGCCAGAACCTCACGCGGCGCCTGATGCGCATCGGCCACGGTGGCGCACAGGCTGGCGTCGTATATCGCCAGCGTCGGCAGGTCCGAACGCTCCGCCAGCCGGTGGTGGGCGGCGTAGTATTCGGCCGCCCGGGTCAGGTCGCCGACCTTCACCGCCATCATGGTCAGGTTGTAGAGGCTGTCGAAGTCCGGGCGCGGATAGGCCGGGTTGGAATAGTCGATCTCGAATTTGCGGAAGGCGGCGGCGGCGCCTTCGACGTCGTTGAGGTCCTTCAGACCCATGCCCGCGACTTCCCAGATGCCGGCATGGGCGGTGGCGGCGAAGGGGTCATCCTCGGGAATCTCGGCCTGGGCCCGGGTCAGCAACTCAAGGCCGGCGCCGACGCGGCCCTCGTCCATCAGGGCCAGGGCGGCGAGGCGGGCGGCGTGGGCCCGGACGAACCAGTCGCGGCCTTCGCGGGCCAGGCGGTCCATTTCGGCCGCCACGCCGATCTCGCCCTGGTCATAGCGGGCGGTGAGGTCGTTCAGGGCGGCGATGTCGACGTAGCGCTCGTCGTTCTGGCGGCGGGCGGCGTCGGCCAGCTGGCGGTTCCAGACGGCGGCGCGCTCGAACTCGCCCTGGTTCAGGATCGTCCAAGCGACGTGATAGAGCCGGTTCAGACCCTCGCGGTCGGAGCGGTCGAGGGCGGCGAGGCCGAAGCGCTCGAGCGCCGCGAAATTGGTCGAGCCGGCCCGGCGCTCGACGGAGCGGGCGAGCGCCACCGCATCCTCTGCGCCGTCGGCGACGGGCGCGGGCTGGGCGGCTCCGCGGGGCGCACCGGCAAGCGCGACGAGCAGGACCAGGCTCGCCGCAAGGATACGAAAAAGCGACATGGACATCCCGAGCTGTCCGGTCGTGGTCGCACAGATATGTTGCGCAAGCTTTATCAACCGCCGCGAGACAGCCGGCCGGGCGGCCGGGAGCGGGTGGCGATGAACCGGCGCAGCCATTCGCCGACAAGGGCCCGGTCGTCCGGGCCTTTCAGGCTGTCCAGCGCGCCGTCCGTGATCGCCGCGCCGATCCGCTCCCGGCGGCCGCCGGTCAGATCGGCGGCGAAGGCGGGCGTGAACTCCGGGTGGCCCTGCAGGCTGACGGCGTCGTCGTCCCAGGCCAGGCCGGCGTAGGGGGTGAAGGCGCTGCGCAGGGTGACACGGGCGCCGGCGGGCTTCTCGACGACCTGATCCTGATGCGAGGCCGGGATGGCGACCGTCGCGGCGGGCGGCGTCATCCACGGTTCTGGCGCGACGATGTCATAGCGGTGCAGGCCGACGCCCCAGCCGCGGTCCGACTTCTCGACCCGGCCGCCCAGCGCCTGGGCCATGGCCTGATGGCCGAAGCAGATGCCGACCAGCCGCGTCTGCCCCCGCGCCCTCCTCAGCCAATCGATCAGCTGCGGGATCCACGGCAGGTCGTCATAGACCCCCGCCGCCGACCCCGTGACGATGGCCCCCTGAAAAACGGAAGGATCCTCGGGCAGATGCCCCGACTGTACGTCGAACCGCGTCGTCGGCACGCCCTCGCCCAGCAGGGCCCGGAACCGCGCGGGATAGTCGTCGAAATCGTCCTTCAGATGCTCCGGCGGGTGTCCGGTTTCCAGAATGGCGATGCGCGTCATGCCACCAACCTAGTGACTGCGATCAGAAGGTCCAGACCTCGGCCCGGCCGCCCGCCTCGCCCAGCGCCCCCGCGACCCAGCCGCAGATCTCAGTCGCGGCCGCTTCCGCACCCGCCGGCGGATTGACCACCACCATGGCGCAGCCGTTCATCTTCATCGGATTGGTCAGCGGCCTCAGCCGCGCCTCGGCGACCAGGGTCGGCCCCGCCTTGCCCTGCAGCCGCCGGATGAAGCCGTCGAAGGTCTCCAGATCCTTTAACGGGGTCCAGATGGCCACCGTCGCAGCCGGATCGCGCCTCGCCACCGAAATCGCGGTCTCGGCCGAGCGGACATAGTCGTCGGGTTTCTCGAACGGCGGGTCGATCAGGACCAGCGGCCCGCGCACCTTCGCCGCCTCCGCGCCCACCGCTGCATAGCCGTCGGCCTCGCGCGCCTGGGCGTTCGTTTGCCCCGCCAGCGCCTCGGCCAGCATG
>JBGTSL010000262.1:0-3536 GCA_041940325.1 Brevundimonas sp. | reverse complement strand
TTCTCGGCGGCGGCCAGCTGGGCCGGATGCTCAGCCAGGCGGCCTCGCGGCTGGGCTTCAACGTCGTCATCCTCGACCCGGAAGAGAACAGCCCCGCCGGCCGCGTCTCCCAGGGCCAGATCGTCGCCGCCTACGATGACCCCACCGCCCTGACCGTGCTCGGCCGGGTGGCGCAGGCGATCACCTTCGAGTTCGAAAACGTGCCGGCGGCCTCGGTCGGGAAATTGGCCGAGGGCGGCGCCCTCGTCGCCCCCGGGCCCCGGGCGCTGGCCGCGGCCCAGGACCGGGTCGAGGAGAAGACCTTCCTCAACGGCGTCGGCGCGACGACGGTGGATTTCGCCCCGGTCGACAGCCTCGACGACCTGCTGGCCGCTCTCGAGCGGCTGGGCGCCCCCGCCCTGCTCAAGACCCGCCGCGAGGGCTATGACGGCAAGGGCCAGGTCTGGGTCCGCTCCGCGAAGATGGCCGCCGACGCCTGGCACGCGGTCGGGGAACGGCCCTCGATTCTCGAGGCGAAGGCCGATTTCTCGCGCGAACTGTCGGTGATCGCCGCGCGCGGCGCCGACGGGAAGATCGCCGTCTATCCGCTGGGCGAGAACATCCACAAGAGCGGCGTCCTGAAGACCACTGTCGCCCCCGCCGCCGTCGATGCGAAGACGGAGAAGCGGGCGAAAGCCATCGCCAAAGCGATCCTCGAAGGCCTCGACTATGTCGGCGTTCTCGGCGTCGAGCTGTTCGATCTTGGCGAGGGTCGGCTGCTGGTCAACGAGATCGCGCCCCGCGTCCACAACACCGGCCACTGGACCCAGGACGGCTGCGTCTGCGACCAGTTCGAACAGCATATCCGCGCCATCGCCGGCTGGCCGCTGGGTCCCACCGCCGCCCACGCCCGCGTCGAGATGACCAATCTGCTCGGCGACGAGGTCGAGCAGTGGAAGACGCTGTCCGGCAAGCCCGACGCCCGCCTTCACCTCTACGGCAAGGCCGAGGCCCGCTCCGGCCGCAAGATGGGCCATGTGAACCGGGTCAAGCCGCTCTAGGCTTCGGTCTTCGCCCCGTAACGCATACGGCTCAGCGCATCGGTCATCCTGCGCAGCGGGGCGTCGAAATCCTTGCCCGCCTTCCATTTCTCGAAGGCCATGACGTTCTCGATCCGGCGGGCGACGAAGGCGTCCGCGGCCTCCCTGCCGTCGAACCAGCGCATGGTCAGGGCCGGGACCAGGATGCCCGACAGGATGGCCCGCTTGGAATAGTGGTTCCAGTCGGTGGCCGTGTCGCCGGCCCAGTTCCACAGCAGGTCGGCGGTCTCCCACGCCAGCTGCAGGCCGAGATCGACGTTGGTCGGCAGGGCGAGGAAGGCGGCGCAGCGGCGCGTCGCCTCGACGTCGGCGGCCCCCGCCTCCATCCGGGCCGACACGGCGCGGGCGATTCGTTCGCGGATCTTCAGCGATGTCGGATCGACCTCGCCCAGCGCCGCCATCGCCCGGTCGTCATGCCGTCGCGACAACAGGGCGGCCAGATCCCGCGCCCCGTTGGGAAACAGCAGCTCCTCGTCACCTCGCGACAGACCGTTCGCCGCGCAGGCGGCCCGGACCATCCGCCCGTTCCAGCCCAGGGCCGGCGCGCGCTCGACAGCGGCGTCAAGCACCGCCTGCTCCATGCGGTCGGCCCAGTCCCCCTGGGGGGCGTCGTTCGACAGGTGTGGCGCCTCGGTCATGGGACCAGCATAAGCCCGTCCGGCGGGCGTTTCGACCCTTCACATCTTGCCGCGACGATCTGGACAGCCCCGGCCGGCTCGTGTATCAGCCCGCCTTCACTCACGGGCCTCCGGTCCGGGAGAACGAATTTTATTTGTCTGCCCGTCTCCCTCACAGGACGCGGCGGGCGGCCAAAGGAGAGTTTCACCTGGTTCAGATTTTCGTCCGCGACAACAACGTCGATCAGGCGTTGAAAGCGCTCAAGAAGAAGATGCAGCGGGAAGGCACTTTCCGCGAAATGAAGCGTCGCAATCACTTCGAGAAGCCCTCGGAGAAGCGCGCGCGCCAGAAGGCCGAGGCCTGGGGGCCGACATCGGCCGCGCGCACGAACAGCGGCGAGAGCCCGACCGCGATCGCGCCGAAGGCGCAGAGCGCCAGAGCGGCGAGGAACGGGCGGAGCGCATCGGGCTCTCCGGACGCGCTCGGCGCGCCGGAAGACCCGGGCCCGGGCATGTCTTCGCGCATGTCTTCGCGCGTATCTTCGAGCATGGCCTAGGTCATGTCCTCGCTCATGTCCTCGGTCATGTCCTGGGGCCTGGGCATGGCGGCGTGCTTTGGCATAACCAAGCGGAACCATGCCGGGGGCGCCGGCGCAAGCAGCGGTCGGAAATCGCAATGCCGCGACCGGTCGATACGACCCGCGGCAAGAGCCAGAATGAGCCGAACGAGAACGAGGAGCGACGACGCATGACCCGAGAGACGCCGGCCATGGATTTCCCGCCCGCGCCCTCGCCCGACGAGACGCCCGTGGAGCTGTGGCGGCCCGAGCGCGCGGCCTCGGCCCGGGCGATCCTGGTCTGCGATCACGCCAGCAATCAGCGCCCGGCCGCGCTCGGCGATCTCGGGCTGCCGCAAGCCGATCTCGAACGGCATATCGCCTATGACATCGGCGCGCGCGGCGTCTCGCTGGCGCTGGCCGAGCGCTTCGCGGCGCCGGCGGTCTGCGCGACCTTCTCGCGCCTGGTGATCGACCCGAATCGCGCCGAGGACGATCCGACCCTGGTGATGCGCCTCTATGACCGCTCGATCATCCCGGGCAATCGCGACCATGATCGCGCCGAGCGCCAGGCCCGGGTCGAAACGCTCTACCGGCCCTATCACGACGCCATCGGATCGCTGCTCGACGCGGCGACGGCGCAGCCGGGCCCGCCGCCTTTCGTCATCTCGATCCACAGCTTCACGCCGCAGCTGCGCGGTCGACCGCCGCGGCCCTGGCAGATCGGGGTGCTGTGGCGCGACGATCCGGAGACCGCCGCCCTGCTGCTTGACCATTACCGCGCCGAGTCCGATCTGACCGTCGGAGACAACGAGCCCTATGCCGGCGCCTATGACGGCGATACCATGACCCGCCATGCCGCCGCCCGAAAGCTCCCGCATGTGGTGCTGGAAATTCGCAACGACCTCATCGCGGAACCGGCCGGGCAGCGCGCCTGGGCGGCGCGGCTGGCGCCGGCGCTCGAGCGGGTGATCGAACGGCTTCCCGCCAGGCGGGACTAGGCGGAGCCAGCCGGGGCCAGGCGGGGCCAGCCGGGCTCAGGCGGCGGGATGACCCGAAGGCAGCCTTGACACGGCGGGGCCGGCCGGCCGCGGGGGCAGAACACAGGAGCGATGCCGAGATGCCGATGACGCGTGATCTCCGGACCCCTCGCGCCCGCCTTCCGCGCGCCCTTCGTCCTCGCATTGGACCGGCGCTTGCGCTCGGCCTTCTGGCGGGCGCGGCCGGGCCGCTCGCCCTGCCGTCGCCGCACGGCCGCATCGCCTCTTCCGTTCCCTTGGCTT
>JBGTSL010000261.1:0-3538 GCA_041940325.1 Brevundimonas sp. | reverse complement strand
CCCCGGATCGGCGAGGTGGCGCCGTAGCCGCGCCCGTCCTGGGCCTGCACCGTGTCCTGCAGCACCACGGCGATCTTGCCGGCCAGCGACCCCTCCGGCTGGTCCAGCAGCTGCTGGTAGGTCTCGAAGATGGCCGCCTCGCCCTCGACCCCCTCCGTCGGCGTCGCGCCCGAACCGCCCAGGGCCACGACCTCCAGCGGCTGCGGGAAGGGCGAGAGAATTTCCGCCCGCGCCTCGCCCCGCGTCCACAGGGCCAGCGGAAACTCCTCGATCGAGACGTTGTCGAAGCCCATGGCGCGGAACTGGTCCGCGCCCCAGCGGGCCGAGGCCTGTTCCGACGCCGACCCCGCCAGACGCGGCCCGAACCGGGTGGTCAGCTCCGAAACCAGCTCGTAGGCGACATTGTCCTGCAGCGCCCGGTCGCGCAGCTGCTCCGCCTCGCGGATGGTGCGGGCGTCCTGCGCCGCGGCGGGCGCGGCGGCGAGGCTCAAAGCCAGCGCGCTGGCGGCGAGAAGGCGGGCGGACAGGGACATGGCGGCTCCGGGACTCAGAAACGAGCCGAACCCTAGACCGCGATGGCCGGAGGGAGAAGCGATCCGCCCCCGAGTTTTGTCAGTCGTCCGACAAGCGGGCCTATTCGCCCTTGATGTAGGGCTCGACCGGGCCCTGCAGCTTGATGGTCAGGGCCTTGCCGCGGCGGTCGACACGGTTGCCGACGGCGAGACGGACCCAACCCTCCGAGACGCAGTATTCCTCGACGTTGGTCTTGTCCTCGCCCTTGAAGCGCACGCCCACGCCCTGCGCCAGCAGATCGGCGTCGTGGTAGGGGCTGTCAGGATCGACGGACAGGCGGTCGGGAAGGTCGGTCATGGTCAGGCGCTCGGCGATGGACAGGCCGCGCCTTTAGCCGAGGACGGCCGCGGCTCCAAGTGGGACGCACCCGACGGATTGCCGAAGGTTAAGTTGACGGGTCCGCTCCCGGGGGGACTCCTTCCCGCCGGGAGGACATCATGATCCACGCCATCCTGTTCGCGGCCCTGCTGCAGGCCGGCCCGCCCCCGGTCGACTGCACCGACGCCGACCACAGCGCCTTCAACTTCTGGATCGGCGAGTGGGACGTCAGCGCCACCGGGACCGACACGGTCGTCGCCCGCAGCGTCATCTCCTCGACCGCCGGCGGTTGCGCGATCGAGGAGGACTACCATCAGGCCGTCGGGCCTGGCGGCGTTCCCACCACCTATCACGGGGTCAGCTTCAGCGCCTTCGACCAGCGCCGCGGCGGCGTCTGGCGGCAGTTCTACATGGACAGCAACGGCGCCGTGACGGTGTTCGAGGGCGGCCTGTCCGACGCCGGCGCCATGGTGCTGCAGGCCCCCGGCCGGGCCGGCTCGATCCAGCGCATGACCGTGTCGCCCGAGCCCGACGGATCGGTGCGCCAGCGTGGCGAAACCTCAACGGACGACGGCGCGACCTGGACCCCGGGCTACGATTTCACCTACCGCAGGCGTTGAACCGCGCGATCCCGGGCATAGGTAAGCCGCTCCCTTCCCGGAGCCTCCCATGACCGACCAGCCCACGATCACCGTCGACGGCCACGCCATCCCCCTGCTCGGCTTCGGCACCTGGAACCTGACGCCGGAGGACGCCCGCCGCATGGTCGCCGAGGCCTTGCGCATCGGCTACCGCCACATCGACACCGCCTGGATCTATCACAACGAGGCGGCGGTCGGAGACGGCATCCGGGACGCGGTCGAGGCCGGCCATGTCGCCCGCGAGGACATCTGGCTGACCACCAAGATCTGGGTCGCCCATTTTGACCGCGACGGCCTTTTGAAACAGGCCCGCGAGTCCGCAGACAGCCTCGGCTTCACCCCCGATCTCCTGCTGCTGCACTGGCCCAAGGCCGAGCCGTCGTTCGAGGAGACCCTGGCCGCCTTGAACGAAGCGAAGGATCAGGGCCTGACCCACACCATCGGCCTGTCCAACTTCCCCTCGACCGAGTTCCGCAAGGCGCAGGGCATCTCGCACGCCCCCCTGGTCACCAACCAGGTCGAATACCACCCCTACCTCAAGCTCTCGCAGCTGCTGGGGACCGCGAAAGACCTCGGCTCGTCGATCACGGCCTGGTCGCCGCTGGCCCAGGGTCAGATCGCGGACGACGCCACCCTCATCGAGATCGGCCGCGCCCACGGCAAGACGCCGGGCCAAGTCACCCTGCGCTGGCTGATCCAGCAGAACGTCATCGCCATCCCGCGCACCTCGAAGGAATCCCGGGCGGCGGAGAATTTCGACATCTTCGATTTCGAACTGTCCGCCGAGGAGATGGACCGCATCCACGCCCTCGCCCGCCCCGAGGGCCGCCTCGGCGACTGGATCGACCCGGCCTTCCAGTGGGACCGCGAGTGGTGAGCCACTTGCCGCACCATCCCGCCGGCGGGTGACAGCGGCGCTTCGCCCGCCTAATCCATCGGTTCGTCTGGAGCGATCGATGGCCTACAAATCCCTGCGCGACTTCATGGCCATGCTCGAGGCCGAGGGCGAACTGGTTCGCGTCTCCGAACCGGTCTCAACCCATCTGGAGATGACCGAGATCCAGACCCGGCTGCTGCGCAACGGCGGTCCGGCCGTGCTGTTCGAAAAGCCGGTCATGCCCGACGGCTCCGTCAGCCCCACCCCCTGCCTCGCCAATCTGTTCGGCACGGTGAAGCGCGTGGCCATGGGCGTGACCATGGAGAAAAAGGCCCGCACCACTGCGGCCGAACTTCGCGAGGTCGGCGAGCTTTTGGCCTTCCTGCGCAATCCGACCCCGCCGCGCGGCCTGCCGGACGCCATGGAGATGCTGCCGCTGGCGCAGACCGTCATGTCGATGCGGCCGAAGACGGTGAAGACGGCTCCGGTGCAGCAGGTCGTGCTGAAAGGCGGCGACATCGACCTGACGAAGCTGCCGGTCCAGGGCTGCTGGCCCGGGGAGCCGGCGCCCCTCATCACCTGGGGGCTCGTCGTCACCAAGGGTCCGTCCGACGACCGCGAGGACGACTTCAACCTCGGCATCTACCGCATGCAGGTGCTCGGCAAGGACCGCGCAATCATGCGCTGGCTGGCCCACCGCGGCGGGGCCCAACACTACGCCCGCCATAAAAAGCGCAGCAAGGAGCCCCTTCCCTGCGCCGTCGTGCTCGGCGCCGATCCTGGGACCATCCTCGCCGCCGTCACCCCGGTGCCCGACACCCTCAGCGAATATCAGTTCGCCGGCCTGCTGCGCGGCGCCAAGGCCGAGCTCGTTCCCGGCAAGACCGTGCCCCTGATGGTCCCGGCCCAAGCCGAAATCGTGCTGGAGGGCCACGTCCTGCTCGACGAGCACGCGCCCGAGGGGCCTTACGGCGACCACACCGGCTACTACAACTCGGTCGAGACCTTCCCCGTCTTCCAGGTTAGCGCCATCACCATGCGCCGCGACCCGATCTACCTGACCACCTTCACCGGCCGTCCGCCGGACGAGCCCTCGGTGCTGGGCGAGGCGCTGAACGAGGTCTTCATC
>JBGTSL010000260.1:0-3540 GCA_041940325.1 Brevundimonas sp. | reverse complement strand
GCCAGGCTCTTGCCGCGCTTCGGGTCTTGCCAGACGACTTCGTAGCCGGGGGAGGAAGGGGGGAGGATTCTGAGTAGGGCGCCGCCGGGGCCGTAGGCCTCGGTGATGAAGACGGTCTCGCCGACGACCACCGGCGTCGCGGCGTTGACGCTCTCGAGCTTCTTGGCGCGCCAGGGGAAGAAGAAATCGACGGTGCCTTTCGCCGGCTCGAAACCGAGCAGACCGCCGCGGGCGAAAGCGAAGCCCCGGCGCGGGCCGTTCATGGAGACGACGCGAGGGGTGGCGGTGCTGGCCAGCTCGTCGGAGAGCCGGTAGCGGACGTCGCCGGTCAACTTGTCGAAGGCGACGATGCCGGTTCCGTTGCCCCTGACCTCGCCGGAATGGATCTTCGGACTTCCCGGCGGGCTGCCGCCGACCATGACGATCAGAAGGTCGCCCTCGACCACCGGCGTCGAGCCGGCGCCGAAGAAGTTCTGCACCACGCCGTAGCGGGCCGTGGTGTCGACCTCCCAGGTCACGGCGCCGTCGGCGGTGGAGTGGGCGCGCAGGCGGCCCTCGACGCCGAAGGCGTAGACGCGGTCGCCGTCGACCACCGGGCTCGCCCGCGGACCGCCGCTGTAGCGGTAGTAGTCCTCGTAGGCGGTGGGGTACGCGGCGGTCCACAGCACGTCGCCGTCGTCGGCCGACAGCGCCCGCAGCCGCGCCTGGTCGCCGGCGCGATCGAAGACGAAGACTCGTGCCGAGGCGACCGACGGCGCGCTGTAGCCTTCGCCGACCTTCTTGAACCAAAGCACCGGCGGGCCGCCCTCGGGCCAGTCGAGGCGGATCCTCTCCGCCGACTTGCCGTCGGCGGTGGGGCCAAGAAAGGTCGGCCAGTCGTCGCCGGGGCGCTCGGCGCCCGCGGGGAGCGCCGTCGCCAGGGCGGCGAGGCCCGAGAGGAGAAGGGCGAGATGTTTCATCGCGAGTCTCCGCGGTCATCGACGGCAGAGTCGGTTTCACTGTCGCCGCTGCCGTAGCCGACGCCGACGGCGAGCAGCGCCATGCCGAGCAGCGCCCAGGAATGGGCGTTGGCCAGCCCCACCTCGACCGCGGACAGCCGCGGCATGCCGTGGCCGGCGCCCGAGGCGGTGGTCGAGGCGGTGAGGATGGCGGGAATGAACCAGGGGAAGATGTGCGGCCAGCTGCAGCCGGTGACGTCGAGGATGTTGGCCCGCCGATAGGCGCCGACGCGGAAGCGCCGGCCGATCCGGCGGGTGAAGTCGCCGACGGTGAGGATCGCCACCGTCGTGTGACTGGTCAATAGCGACGCCGCCGACATGGTGGCGAAGGTCCAGCGCTCGGCGCCGCGCCGCGAGTGGGTGCGGCTCTCGGCGACCTTGACCGCCCGCTCGATCACGCCCGCCCGCTCGATACCGGCAACCATGCCCATCAGCAGCAGGGTGAAGACCGACACCCCGAGGCCCTTGCCGAGGCCGTCGACGATCAGCCCCTGGGCGGCGTAGGCCTCGGGGTTGACGCGCAGCACGTCGCTCGGCGCGAGCAGACCGCAGACCAGGCCGATCGCGGCGGCGGCAGCGATGCCGGCAAGCAGCCCGACCAACAGGTGGCGGCGGTTGAGCAGGAGCGCCAGCACCAGCGCCGGCGCCCCGAGCATGGGCAGGCCGCGGGGCGACGGGGCCGCGGACTGGGTCGCCTCGCTCGCCGTTCCCGCGGCGGCGCCGGGATCCGGAGCGCCGGCCGGCGCCGACCCCAAGGCCGCGAACACGACCACGGCGATGGCGGCGGCGGGCAGCGCGTAGCGCAGGCGGCTGCGCACCACCCCCCGCATGTCGGCGCGTTGGGTCAGCGCCGAGGCGATGGTGGTGTCGGAGACCGGCGAGATGTTGTCGCCGAAGGTGGCGCCGCCTAGGATCGCCCCCATCAGCATCGCCGGATGGGCGCCGATGGCGCCGCCCGCCGGGTAGAGCAGCGGCGCGCACAGGATGACCGTCCCGAGGCTCGTGCCGGTGGACGTCGAGACCACGCAGCAGATCAGAAACGCCGCCACCACGTAGCCCGCGCCCGCCACCCCCAGGGCGCCGGAGATCCAAGTCAGCGCTTCGACGAAGCCGCTGGCGCCCATCAGGGCGCCGAGGACGCCGGCCAGCAGCCAGGCCAGGATCATGATCATAACCAGCGGCTGGCTCATCCCGGCGACCACCACCTCGGCCCAGGCGCCGCGGTCGCGGGCCAGCGCCATGCCGAGGAAGAGCGCGGCCAGCAGGATCGGCCAGTAGCCGCGTTCGTCGGGGGCGCCGGAGACGCCCAGCCAGGCGACGCCGGCGAGGAACAGGCCGAAGGGGGCCAGGGCGCCGAGAGTGCCGCCGTGGAATTCGAGAGCCGGCCTCGAATCGGTGGATTCGGTCATGGTGCGGGCATTGTAGCCGGGCGTTTGCGCCGGAGCCGGGCGGTCGCCGGCCCCGGGGGCGAGCTGTAGACCAGATCGCCGCTCGCGCCTCGCGACAGCTCCGCGGCGTTCGCCTCGTCGGTATCGATGTGCATCTCGAGCTTGAAGCTGGGCCGAACCCTGATCAGCACGTCGCCAAAGGTCAAGTCGCGCGGACCGCCGTCGATGCGGATCTCGACCTCGTCGCCGTCCGCGACGCCGTAGGCATCGGCGTCGGCGGGGGTCATGTGGATGTGCCGGCGCGCGCAGATCAGGCCTTCTTCGAGGTGCAGCGTGCCCGCCGGTCCGATCAGGGTGATCGGCGCCGAGCCGCTGAGCTGTCCCGAGCGCCTGATCGGCGCGTCGACGCCCAGCCGGAACTCGTCGGTGCGCGAGATCTCGACCTGGGTGGCCCGGCGCAGCGGCCCGAGGACGCGCACGCCCTCGATTCGACCGCGCGGTCCGACGAGCATGACCTCTTGGTCCGCCGCGAACTGGCCGGGCTGGAACAGCGGCCGGAGCTCCGACAGCTCGCTGCCGGCACCGAAGAGGACGTCCATCGCGGCTCGGTCCAGATGGACGTGGCGCGCGCTGACGGCCAGCGGAATGGGGCCGGCGTGACGGACCTCGGTGCCGCCCCCGGTGATGGCCGCGGTAGCGAAGGCGATCTGGCGCTCCTCGTCGGTGCGGATCACCAGTACACGGACCCGCGAGGGATCTGCGCTGACGTCGACCACAGGATTCGCTCGCTCGACCCGTGCGTCGGCGTTCTTGTCCTCGTCGACGGCGAGGCCCAGAAAGGCGAGGCGCTGAAGGATCCGGCGGCGCATGGTCGCGGAGTTCTGGCCGATGCCGCCGGTCATGATCACCGCATTGAGGCCTCCCATCACCGCGGCGTAGGCGCCGACGTATTTGCGCGCCCGATGGGCGAAGACGGCGATGGCCCGCCGTGCCGCCTCGTCGCCGCCGGCGGCCGCCGCTTCGACGTCTCGCAGGTCGTTGCCGCGCCCGGACAGGCCCGCCAGCCCGCTCTCCCGGTTGAGGATGCGCTCCGCCTCGTCGATGCCGCGCTCGCGCGCCAGAGCCAGCACCGCGCCGGGATCCAGATCGCCGCA
>JBGTSL010000259.1:0-3558 GCA_041940325.1 Brevundimonas sp. | reverse complement strand
GCTGCCCAAGGCTTGACGCACCGGCGCAGTGGCTAGACGTTCCAGTTGAGTGACCAGACCGTCAATGTCGCCAGCGGTGTACAAAAGGCCGTTGTAGCCATCCGTCACCTGTTCGCTTAGGCCGCCGACATTGCTGGCAACCAGCGGCTTGCCAAGCGCCATGGTTTCGGCGCCCGCTCTCGCTGTTGTCACGCCGATGAACGGAACCTGCAGACAGGGGCCGTGCGTTGGTTCAGGCAGGAACGGCCAAGGTGCCGCCATGGTCCGCGCCCACCTTCAGACGGACCGCCCCGCATCAGGAGACGACTCCATGAAACGACCCGCCGCTTCGAAAGCCCGCGCCGCAGCCGCACCGGCCCTGTCCAACCGCATTCTGCTGATGAGCGGGAGCCTGCTCGCCGCGGCCGCTGTGGCCTTTGCGGCCCCGGGCGCCTTCGCCCAGAGCCAGCCCGGCGGCGGCGCGCCCCTGACCATCCAGGCGGTGACCGAGCGCCCGTCGCTGAATCTGTCGGCCTATGGGGAGGTCAATACGGCGCCTGACATGGCCACGATCAGCTTCGGCGTCGTCACCGAGGCCGCCACCGCCGCCGAGGCGATGAGCCAGAACGCCGCCCGCATGAACCTGGTCATGGCCGCGCTACGCCGGGCCGGCATCGCCGAGCGTGACGTTCAGACCTCAGGCCTGAACCTGTCGGCCCAGTACGACTACGTCCAGAACGAGCGGCCCCGGCTGCGCGGCTATCAGGCGCAGAACCGGGTGACGGTGGTGATCAATGACCTGACCGCCGTCGGCACGACCGCCGACGCCGTGGTCGCCGCGGGGGTCAACCAGATCGACGGCATCTCCTTCGGTCTCAAGGACCCGACGGCGGCCGAGAACCAGGCGCGGCAGATCGCCGTGCGCAATCTGCAGGCCAAGGCGGCGCTGTATTCGCAGGCCCTCGGCGTGCCGCTGGGCGGAATCCGCTCGCTGACCGAGGGCGGCGGCTATGCGCCCCGGCCGCCCCAGCCGATGTACGCCCGCGCCGAAATGGCCATGGACGCCGGCTCTACGCCCGTGGCCGCCGGCGAGCTGACAGTGCGGATCGACATAACCGGGGTCTACGACCTGAGCCGGTAGGACGAATCGTTCGGCCTCCATCGGCCCTTCCCGTCGTGCGGGAGGGGCCGTTTGCCGTTGCCGGCCTACTCCGATCGCACCAGCACCATCCCGACCCCGAGGTTGAGGATGTAGCCGACGCCGAGGATGGCCAGCGCGGTGACGGCGCCGTCGTCCCACACCATCAGGATCAGGCTCCACGGCAGGGCGAGGATCCGGGCGGGCAGGAAGGTCAGCTGGTCGATCGGCAGGCCCAGCAACTCGAGGCCCGCCGGGGCGGCGAGCATCAGGGCGACGGCTCCGGCGACGGCGTAGAGGCCGTACAGGAGCCACTTGATCCATTGAACGCTGCGGGCCATGGGCGCCTCCCTGACGGCAGGGAAGGCCCGCGCGGGGCCGACGTCAAGCGGCGCGCTTGATCTCGTTGCGGTCGTCCAGCAGCACCACGGTCGGCGACCACTGGCGGGCCTCTTCCTGCGGCAGCTGGCCGTAGGTCACCACGATCACCTTGTCGTTCTTCTGCACCAGGCGGGCGGCGGCGCCGTTGACGCCGATCACGCGCGAGCCGCGCGGGGCCTCGATGGCGTAGGTGGTGAAGCGCTGGCCGTTGGTGATGTTCAGCACATCGACCTGCTCGTGCGGAAAGATGCCCGCGGCGTCGAGCAGATCGGCATCAATGGCGATCGAGCCTTCGTAGTCGAGATCGGCCTGGGTCACCGTGGCGCGGTGCAGCTTGGCCTTCATCAGGGTGACCAGCATGGGGAGTGCGGTCCGGGATGACGCGGGGCGATCGGCCCCCGCTCGCAGGAGCCCGATATAGGGACTGGCGGGCCGGCCATCAATCGCTTCTGTTGCGCCGCACCATGGAGTGCAGCCTGTTCGCCTGTTACGTGACGTTCATTTGACGGCAAATCCTGTCGCCCTATGGTCCTGAGCGGCCAAAGCCCGGCCCGCGCCCGGACACCGATCCCTTCCATGAAGCAGTTCTTCCTGACGATGCTCGGCGTCTTCGCCGGCTTGGTGCTGTTCTTCGTCATCGTGCCGGTCGTGCTGATTACGATCGCGGTCAGCACCGCGTCGTCGAAAGAGCCGACTCCGTCGAACGCTGTGCTGGAACTGGACCTGCGCGAAGGCGTCACCGACCAGGCCCCGACCAATCCGTTCGCCATGTTCGGCGGCGGCGGCCTGTCGACCATGCAGATCGTCGACACCCTGGCGCAGGCCGAGGATGACGGCCGGGTGAAGGCGCTGCTGATCCGTCTGCCCGACGCCGGCATCACGCCAGCCGCCGCCGACGAGATCCGCCAGGCCGTGCGCCGCTTCCGCCGCTCGGGCAAGGTCGTCATCGCTCACGCCCAAGGCTTCCAACCGGTTGGCGCGGCCGTCTCCAGCTATATGATCGGGGCCTCGGCCTCCGAGCTGTGGATGCAGAACACCTCCAGTTTCCAGTTGGCCGGGTTCTCGACGGAGTCCATCTTCCTCGGCCGGGCCTTCGAGAAATACGGCGTTAACGCCCAATTCGAGCAGCGCTACGAATACAAGAACGCCGTCAACGAACTCACCGAGAGCGACTACACCCCGGCCCACCGCGAGGCGATGAGCGCCTGGATGACCTCCATCTACACCTCGGCCATCGCCAATGCGGCGCAGGACCGCAAGGTGACGCCGCAGGCGCTGCGCGCGACCGTCGAAGCCGGGCCGCACACTTCGGCCCAGGCGCTCCAGCGCCGTCTGATCGACAAGGTCGGCCAGGTCGAGGAGGCCGAGGCCGAGGCGAAACGCCGGGCCGGGCGCGGCGCCGAGATCGTGGAGTTCAGTGACTACGCCTCGACCAAGGGCGTCCGCAACGGATCGGGCCGTAACGCCATCGCCATCGTCGGCGGCGAGGGGGCGATCATGACCGGCACGGGCGGCAACGCCGATCCCTTCGGCGGCGGCTCCTCGATCATGTCCGACGACCTGGCCGAGGCCATCTACGACGCCATCGAGGATGACGCCGTAAAGGCCATCGTATTCCGCGTGTCCTCGCCCGGTGGCTCGCCTGACGCCTCGGAGCAGATTCTCGCGGCGGTGAGGGCGGCCCGGGCGGCCGGCAAGCCGGTGGTGGTCTCCATGGGCGACTATGCGGCGTCCGGCGGCTACTGGATCAGCTCGGAAGCCGACTGGATCGTGGCCCAGCCCTCGACCCTGACCGGCTCGATCGGCGTTTACGGCGGCAAGCTGGTTTTGGCCGACGCGCTGGGCCGTTTCGGCATCGACATGCGCAACCTGACTGTCGGCGGCGAATACGCCGACGCCTTCTCGCCGTCCGAGCCGTTCGACTCCGCCGACCGCGCCGCCTTCGCGGCCTCCATCGACCGGACCTATGAAGAGTTCATCGCCAGGGTGTCGCGCGGCCGGCGTCTGCCGCCCGCCCGGGTGCGGGAGATCGCCCGCGGCCGCGTGTGGACCGGCGCCCA
>JBGTSL010000258.1:0-3579 GCA_041940325.1 Brevundimonas sp. | reverse complement strand
ATCAGCACCAGGTCGAAGCCGCCGGCCCGCAGGGCGTCCAGCGCCTCGACGCCGTTCTCCACGCTCACCACCTCGACGCCGGCGGCGTCCAGCATCAGTTCGACGACGCGCCGGTTGGTGGGATTGTCGTCGGCCAGCAGCACGCGCAGGCGTCCCTGGGCCTCGGCCGCCTCCGCCACGCTCTCGGCGCTGGCCTCGGGCCCGGGCGCGCCGGCGGGGCCGTAGGCCAGAAGGCCCCCGACCAGTTCGTCGAGCCGGCCGGCCGAGGCGATCAGCTCTCGAACCACCCCCTCCTGCGCCGCGTCGAGCGGTTCTCCCGCCATCATCTCCTGCGCATCGCGCATCAGCTCTGCCGACCCCGCCTGGCGATAGATCGTGTCCGCGCTACCCGCGCCACCGTGAAGGCGCTCGATCCGCCAGTCGCGATCCTGCGCACAGGCGATCCCGGCAGTCTCCTCCCGGTCGAAACTGCGGCACAATCGCCCGGCGCGATCGCGGAACGTGACGCCGATCCGCACTGCAGCATCGGCGGGCTGGGTCGCGGCGAGTTGGGTGTCGAGTGCGGCGGCAAGCGTGCCGCCCGCGAAACGATCGGCAAGCTGATCGGCGATGACGCCGGGGCGGCCAAGGGTCGCAAGGAGCAACAGGCAAGTTCGAACACGCCGGACAGCCAGACATCGACACCCCCGGACGCAGGAAAGCACAAGTGATGATGGTAGTCACCGTCTCACCCGGAATAGTCGCCGCTGGCGATCCGGTCGTCGCCGTGCCTCCACGGCGCTTGTCCTGGGGTGCCGTCTTGGCGGGGGTCATGCTGGCGGTGGCGATACAATTGCTGCCCGGCATCCTCGGCCCGGGCGTCGGGCTGTCGATGGAGGGCGCGGCAACCAATTGCATGAGCCCGGCTTTCATCGGAGAAGCTACGCTTCGGCGACGCCAGAGGGGGCGCATGGACACGTTTCTGCTCTTCCTGGCGGTGGGCCTGCTGGCCCAGATCGTCGACGGGGCGCTGGGCATGGCCTACGGCGTCATCGCCAACACCGTGCTGCTGGCCTTCGGCGTGCCGCCGGCCACGGCCTCGGCCAGCGTCCACGTCGCCAAGATCTTCACCGGCGGGGCGTCGGCGGCCTCGCACATCGCGCATCGCAACATCCTGTGGCCGCTGTTCTGGCCGCTGGCGGCCGGCGGGGTGATCGGCGGGGTGATCGGGGCCTATGTGCTGACGGGCGTGCCGGGCGAGACGATCAAGCCCTTCATCCTGGCCTATCTGCTGCTGATCGGAATCTGGGTGCTGTGGCGGGCGGGGCACGAGGTCCGGCACAGGGAGCTGCCGCCGCGGCTCAGCGGGCCGCTGGGCGTGGTCGGCGGCTTTCTCGACTCCATCGGCGGCGGGGGGTGGGGTCCGACGGTGACCTCGACCCTGGTGGGGGCGGGCACCGAGCCGCGCTGCGCCATCGGCACCGTCAACACCGCCGAACTGCTGGTGACCAGCGCGATTTCCGGCGCCTTTCTCGTCGCCCTGCTGACCGGCCGCTGGGACGGGGGCGCGCTGGAGAACCACGCCTGGGCAATCGGCGGCCTGATCGTCGGCGGCCTGGTCGCCGCGCCGTTCGCCGGCTGGATCACCAAGCACCTGCCGGCGAAAATCCTGACCTACGGGGTCGGCGGCCTGATCGTGCTGCTGGCCGGCTATCAGGCGCTGCAGCTCGCCGGCGTGGTTCCCTAGAGGTCGGGACGGGTCTGGCTGAAGCTCGGCCGGGCCTCGAGCGCCGATTGAAGCGCCACCAGCCCCGGGCGTCCGCTCTTCCAGTCGAAGTCGGGGTGGCGGAAACCGATCCAGGTCACGGCCACGCCGGCGGTGATCACGCCCATGTCGAGGCGGGACGCGTCCGGCGCGGCCGCCTCGAGCGCATCGAGGGCGCGACCCATGTTGGCGGTCCAGCGCTCGATCCACGACGGCGAGCGCTCGTGCTCCGGCCGGCGCTTCTCCAGCACCAGCTTGACGCCCATCTCCAGCGCGCCGGCGCCGAGAGTCTCGAGACGCCGCACCCGCAGCCGCTCCGGGCCGCCCTCGGGCAGCAGGCGCGGCCCGGTCCCCAAGGCGTCGAGGTACTCGCAGATCACCGGGCTGTCGTTCAGCGGCAGGCCGTCTTCGGCGATCAGGGTCGGGACCTGGACCAGCGGATTGGAGGCCAGCAGCTCCGGCGCATTGGCATAGGGATCGACGGCGACCTCCGCGATACGGTCCGCCAGCCCCTTCTCGCGGGCCACGATGCGGCATTTGCGGGCGTAGGGGGACGGGACGGTGATGTAGAGCTTCATGGGGAGGGATACTGCCGGCTGGCGTGGAGGACGCGGAGAATGCGGATCGAGTCGAGATCGATGCGATAGACCATGACATAGCTCGGCAGAACCACCATCTCCCGCGTTCCGGCTTCGCGGCCCGGCCGATACTGGCGGGAGTGGACGCCGAGACCCGCCGCAGCCTCGAAGATGAGATCGGTGAGCCGGTCAGCGGCGGCCGGATTGTCGCGCGAGATGTAGTCCGCGATCCCTTCGACGTCATGGTGCGCGTTCGCGCTCCAGACGACGGGAAGCATCAGGCCGGCTTAGTCCGATGGCGCTGGATGGTCGCCTTCACCCGCCGAACGACCTCGTCGTGGGGGATTGGCGGAGTCGGATCGTCCATGGCCTCCCGCACCTTCGCCCTGAACCAGACATCATGGGCTTCGGCCTCTTCCGTCGAGGCGAACTCGGATTCGCTGGGAGACCGGGCAGGCATGGCCGAAATATGCGCTCCGGACCGCCCGGCCGCAACCGGACACTACTCCGCAGCGACCTTGGCCGAAGACTCAACCGCCCGGGCGGCGTCCAGTTCGGCGGCCTTGGCCTCGACCAGTTCGACGATGTGGTCGATCATGCCTTCATTGGCCAGTTTGTGGGCGGTCTTGCCGTCCAGGTACACCATGCCAGAGCCCTTGCCGCCGCCGGTGAAGCCGACGTCGGTGTAGAGCGCCTCGCCGGGACCGTTGACCACGCAGCCGATGATCGACAGCGACATCGGCGTGGTCACATGAGCCAGCCGCTCCTCCAGCACACCCACCGTCTCGATGACGTTGAAGCCCTGCCGCGCGCAGCTGGGGCAGGCGATGATGTTGACGCCGCGATGGCGCAGGCCCAGCGACTTGAGGATGTCGAAGCCGACCTTGATCTCCTCGACCGGGTCGGCGGCGAGGCTGACGCGGATGGTGTCGCCGATCCCGCTCCACAGCAGGTTGCCCATGGCGATCGAGGACTTGATCGTGCCGGTGCGCAGCGGCCCGGCCTCGGTGACGCCGACGTGCAGCGGGCAGTCGATGGCCTCGGCCAGCTGCTGGTAGGCGGCGACGGTCAGGAAGGGATCGGACGCCTTCACCGAGATCTTGAACGCGTGGAAGTCGTGGTCCTGCAGGATGCGGGCGTGGTTGAGGGCGCTCTCGACCATGGCGTCGGGGCAGGGCTCGCCGTATTTGTCCAGCAGTTCCTTCTCCAGCGACCCGGCGTTGACGCCGATCCGCATCGAACAGCCATTGTCCTTGG
>JBGTSL010000257.1:0-3588 GCA_041940325.1 Brevundimonas sp. | reverse complement strand
GTCAACGTAGTGCTCTCCCGCTGAGCTACGCGTCCGCCGAGACGGCCCCGGGTCACCCCGGGGGCAGGAAGGCGCGGTCTATAACCCGGCCGGTTTGCAGTCCGCAAGGGTCAAAAGCGTGCGGCTCTAAGACTCCGGGTTCCTGCCGTTACTGGCGGCGATTCCGGCCATTGCGGCGTCGAACGTCGCGGCGGTGCTGGCCGAACGGCTCAGGAATTCGGGCACATCCCGCACCACCGCATCGCAGCGCGTTTCGATCTCGCGCCTCAGAACCAAAACCTCGCCGCCGGCGCGGAAGGTCTCGATCAGGGCGGCGATCTCCGTCTGCGCCTGCTCGATGCCTTCGTTGATCTCCGCGGCCAGATCGGCCTCGGCGCGGTCCGGGTGGCGGGCGGCGTAGGCGTCGCCCGCGGCCACAACCCGGTCGCGGTTGGTCTCCCAGCCGATCTGCGAGCAGAAGCCGGCGTAGACCGAACTCCGGCCCAGCTCATGCGCCGTGGGTTCAGCCGCCAGGAGGGCGATGGTCGCCAGCGCTCCGATCACGCCGCCACCATCCGCTCGACCTCGCCGACCAGGTCGCGCAGGTGGACGGGCTTGGACAGCACCTTGGCCTGCGGGCTGGCTTGGGCCGCCGACAGGGCGACGGCGGCGAAGCCGGTGATGAACATGATGCGGATGCCGGGCTGGCGGGCGGCGGCGACGCGGGCCACCTCTATGCCGTCGGCCCCGGGCATGACGATGTCGGTCAGCAGCAGGTCCCATGGTCCCTGGTCGAGTGCGTCGATGGCGTCGTCGCCGTTCTCGCAGTCGACGACCGAATGGCCGGCCCGCTCCAGCGCCCGGGTCAGGAAGCCGCGAAGCGAGTGATCGTCCTCGGCCAGGAGAATGCGCGCCATGAAGTGTCTGCCCCGTCTTGTTGGGGCGACGCTACGACGCGATCGGTAAACCCGCCATGAAAATCCCCGGTACGGCGAGACGCAGCCGGGACCTGAAGCTGTGGATCGATCGGCGAAACAGGCTATGGGATCGGCCATGGCGGATGGTCGGAAACAGGGCGCGGACGAAACGGAAGGGACGCCCTTCACCCTCCGCACGCCGGCGACGCCGGGTCCGTTCGTGTTCGCCTCGCCCCATTCAGGCGACGTCTATCCCGCCGACATGGGGACGGTCGCCGGCCTCGACAGCGCCAGCCTGCGCAGCGCCGAGGACGCCCTCGTCGATCGGCTGATCGCGCCCGGACAGACGCTTGGCGCGACCCTCCTGCTCGCCCGGCTGGGCCGCGCCTGGGTCGATCTGAACCGCGCGCCCGACGATCTCGACCCGGCGCTGATCGAGGGTCTGGACGGAGGCGGGGCCTCGCCGCGCGCCGCCGCCGGCTACGGCGTCATCCCCCGTCTGACCGGCGACGGCCGGCCGCTCTACGACCGCCGTCTGAACGCCGCCGAGGCGGCGACCCGCATCGCCGGCGCCCACGTTCCCTATCACGCCGCCCTGGACGGGCTGATGCAGGCGGCGCACGCGCGGCACGGCATCGCGGTGCTGGTCGACTGGCATTCGATGCCCTCGCGGGCGACGCAGGGGGTCGGCGGGGCGCGGGGCCCGGACGTGGTGCTGGGCGACCGGCACGGCGCATCGTGCGCGGTCGAGCTGAGCCGGCGGCTGCGGCGGTCGTTCGAGGCCCTCGGCTGGCGGGTGGCCCTGAACCAGCCCTATGCCGGCGGCTGGACCACCCGGCGCTGGGGTCGACCGGCGGAAGGGTTCCACGCCGTGCAGATCGAGCTGAACCGCGCCCTCTATCTTGACGAGGCGACCCTGCAGCCCGGAGCCGGCTGGTCGCGCTGCGCCGCCGGCGTGTCCCGGGTCATGAAGGATCTGCTGACCGATCCTCCGGTCCCGGTCCGGGCGTAAAAAAAAGCCGCGCCCGAAGGCGCGGCATGAAAGTCTTTAGGGAGGAAACGCCCAGAAAGGGCATGACGCCGAAGCGTCGAAAACCAAGCTAGTGTGCGCTGCACAATACGTCAACCGGTTATTCCACACCTGCGTTCACGCAGTGTAACGGCAAACGTCGTCCCGGCAGGGCCTAGGTAACCGCTTTCAGCGGTGAAATCGTGTCGTCAGCCCACGCAGGTGCGAAAGAGCCTCACCGGTCCGGCAGATGCGGCTCCAGCAGACGGCGCGCCGTGCGCACCGCCCGGGCCGCGGGCGATCCGGCCTGCCGCCAGACCAGCAGGCAGAAGGCCGCCGCCACCCCCAGCGCCAGCCACAGCGGTCCGAACAGCCAGGCCGCCGCGGCCAGGGCGAAATAATAGCCCCGCACGCCCTGGCTGAACGCGCTCAGGGCCGGGTTCAGCAGATTGCCCGCTGCCTCGCCCAGGGCCACCCGATCCGCCTCCGTATGCAGTTCCGGCGCGGCGCCGATCAGGGCCAGGGCGTAGTTCATCTGGCGGATCGACCAGATGAAATCGAGCAGTCCCCGCGCCAGACAGGCCAGCACCAGGGCCAGTTTGGCCTCCAGCAGCGGGATCGGGGAGGCCTCGCCGATCGAGGCGACGTCCCGCAGGGCCTGGTCGCCGCCGAACAGCACGCTGCCGACCGCCGCGATCAGGAGCAGGTTGGTCGAGGCGAAGAAGCCGCCCGAATTGATCGAATGGCCCAGCAGTTGGCTGTCGACCAGGCGGATCTCGCGGTGCGCCATGGCCGTCATCCACACCCGGCGGACCACCATCATGTCGTCGTTCAGCGAACCGCTGCGCCGGGCCAGGACGGCCAGCAACGGGCCGTAGCCGAGCCAGCACACAAAGAACAGCGCCAGGGCCAGGCCGTCGAAAATCGTCATCGCCACTCCTCCTCGACCGGCCCCGAACGCGTGGCCCGCGGAACCGTTCGGGGCAAGTCCGCCTTGCTTCGGGCAAGTTGCGCGCCTATCACCCCCGCCTCCCCGTACCGCACTGCACCATAGACGAGCCCGTCATGAACATCGACGCCATTCCCGCCGGCCCCAACCCGCCCTGGGACGTCAACGTGGTCATCGAGATCCCGCAGGGCGGGCTGCCGGTGAAATACGAGATGGACAAGGCCTCCGGCGCCCTGTTCGTCGACCGCTTCCTGCACACGGCGATGTATTATCCGGGCAATTACGGCTTCATCCCGCACACCCTGTCGGACGACGGCGACCCCTGCGACGTCATCGTGCTGAACCCGACACCGGTGGTGCCGGGCTGCATCATCCGCTCGCGCCCCATCGGCGTGCTGAAGATGGTCGACGAGGCGGGCGGCGACGAGAAGATCCTCGCTGTGCCGGTCGACAAGCTGAATCCCTACTACACCGACATCGCCAGCTACCGGCAGCTGCCCGCCATCCTGGTCGAACAGATCGAGCACTTCTTCACCCGCTACAAGGATCTGGAGAAGGGCAAGTCGGTCACGGTCAAGGGCTGGGGCGACGCCGGCGAGGCCGCCGAACTGATCGCCAACGGCATGCGGGCGCACCAGGAGAAGCTGAAGGCCAAGGCCGCCAACGCGGCCTGACCCTGTCGGCGGCGGTGCGTCAGGCCCGCTCCACGCACATGGCCACGCCCATGCCGCCGC
>JBGTSL010000256.1:0-3592 GCA_041940325.1 Brevundimonas sp. | reverse complement strand
GTGACCGGGGCGAAGACGTCGAAGGACGGGGTGGAGCTGACCATCGAGCCGGCCGCCGGCGGCGCCGCCGAGACGCTGAAGGGCGATGTCGTGCTGGTCGCCATCGGCCGGCGTCCCTACACCGAAGGACTGGGGCTCGAGACGGTCGGGATCGAGGCGGACAAGCGCGGCTTCGTCGCCAACGACCACTTCAGGACCAACGCCGGCGGCGTCTGGGTCATCGGCGACGTCACCCATGGCCCGATGCTGGCGCACAAGGCGGAGGAGGACGCCGTGGCGGTGATCGAACTGATCGCCGGCAAGGCGGGACACGTCGACTACGACCTGGTGCCGAGCGTGGTCTACACGGCGCCGGAAGTGGCCTGGGTCGGCAAGACCGAGGACCAGCTGAAGGAGGCGGGCGTCGCCTACAAGAGCGGCAAATTCCCGTTCAGCGCCAACAGCCGGGCCAAGATCAACCACGAGACCGAGGGCTTCGCCAAGGTGCTGGCCGACGCCGCCACCGACCGCATCCTCGGCGTCCACATCATGGGCCCGCAGGCGGGGGAGATGATCGGCGAGGCCTGCGTGGCCATGGCCTTCGGCGGCGCGGCCGAGGACATCGCCCGCATCTGCCATCCGCACCCGACCCGCTCCGAAGCCGTCAAACAGGCGGCCATGGGCGTCGACAACTGGACCATGCAGGCCTAGCCGGGGCGCCTCAGCCCGCGGAAGGCCATCCGCGAGCGGCCGAAGTCGAGGGTCACCTCGCGGAAGCGGTAGAGGAGGTCGGCGCCGATCAGCAGGGCCGGCCGCTCGATCAGCTCCAGCACCTGGAAGGCGTGCAGGTCGGCGAACAGCAGGGGCGTCGACCCCAGCCGCTGGGTCCCGAGGCGCATATCGCGGACATGGCCGCTGGCCGCGGCGAGGACCTGGCCGGTGACGCCGTAGACGGTGATCCGTTCGAGGCCGGCCGGATCGCCGCCGACCGAGCGGAGCAGGGCGAGGTTGCCGATCGAATACTGGGCGCCCGTATCGACGAAGACGTCGACCTCCCGGCCTTCGACAAGGCCGGTCAGGATCAGGGCGCCAAAGCGGCCGTGCCGGGCCGGGCGCTCCTGGCTGCGCAAGCGCGTCGCCCGGTAGCCCGCCGCACCGACCGCCACCACGTCGGGGCCGGAGGGCGTCATCCGGACCCGCCGCGACGAGATGTTCAGGTCCATCCGGAAGCGCCCGAGCACGTCCAGCCCCACCAGCCCGTCGGCGGCGAGCACCGCGCGCGGAAAGACAGGCGCCTGCAGGTCGGGAATGCGGCGGCCGCCGAGGTTCAGCCGGTCGATGTGGACCGTCGGGGCCGGCTGGGCGGCGGTCAGGCCGTGGACCAGCACGGGCGGGCGGGCCGGCAGGTTCCAGGCGCGGGCCAGATCCTCGGAGATGCAGGTTCGACCCGCGCCCGTGTCGAGCACGAAGAGCGCGCCCCGGCGGCCGTTGATGGTCACGCGCAGGGCCATGCGGGTCAGCAGATTGGCCAGTAGCCGGGGTTCGGCCTCCTCCGGCTCCTGCACGAGGGCGGGACCGCCCGCCAGCAGGGCGGTCAGGCCGAGCGTCAGCTCGCGCCGGTTCAGGATCGGGATCGCACCGTCCGCCAGAGCCGCCTCCCCGCGTTCTGAGGCGGCAGTCTAGGCCCGGGGATGAGCCGATGCATAGGCGTCGAGCAGGCGGGCGGCGTCGACGGCGGTGTATTTCTGGGTCGTCGACAGACTGGCGTGCCCCAGCAGCTCCTGGATCGAGCGCAGGTCAGCCCCGGCCCCGAGCAGGTGGGTGGCGAAGCTGTGGCGCAGGGCGTGGGGGGTGGCGCTGGCGGGCAGGCCGAGCCGGCCGCGCAGCCGCTGGACCGTGGCCTGGACGTGACGCGGGCTGAGCGGACCGCCGCGGCGGGCGCGGAACAGGGCGTCGCCGGGGCCCAGCGGGAAGGGAAGCAGGGTCAGGTAGGCGTCGACGGCATTGCGCACCGCCGGCAGGACCGGAGCCAGCCGGGTCTTGTCGCCCTTGCCGGTGATCCGCAGGACCTCGGGCAGGGGGGCGTCGGCCCGGATCAGGGACAGGCCCTCGGAGATGCGCAGGCCGCAGCCGTAGAGCAGGGTCAGGACGGCGCGGTCGCGGGCCGCCTCCCACGGCTCGGCGTCGGGATCGGACTCGCTTTCCTGCATCAGGCCGCGGGCCTGGTCCTGGCTGACCGGGCGGGGCAGCGAAGCCTTGACGCGCGGGCCGCGCACGAGGGCCAGCTGGGGCGCGGGCAGGCCGCAACGGCGGTCGAGAAAGGCGTGGAAGGTGCGGATCGCCGACAGGGTCTGGCTGATCGAGCGGGCGTTCAGCGGGCGGTCGCCGGCGCGGCGCTCGGCGAGGTGGGCGCGGAGCTCGGCGGGGGTGACGGTTCCGAGGTCGGCGAGGCTGGGCGCCTCGCCCCGGTGGCGCTGGAGAAAGGCGAGGTAGAGGCGGCCGATGTGGCCGTAGGCCTCAAGGGTGCGGGGCGACAGGCGGCGCTCGTGGGCCAGATGCTCCAGCCACGCGGCCAGCGCCTCCGGACCGGTCGTCAGAGGATGGGCCATCGTTCGGCCGTGCGCTCGACCACCCGGGCGATGAAGGCGACCAGTTCGCAGCCCATGTTGGCGGTGAAGCCGTCTTCCTCGGGCGAGCCGAAGACGCACAGGGCGGGGCGGGCGCCGGAGTCCTCGCCGGGGAAGACCGGGGTCATGCGGATCAGGGCGACGGACATCACCTCGTGCTCCATCGCGCCGAACAGGTTCAGGCCGTCGAAGTTCGGGCCCAGCCAGGTCAGGCCGTGCTCGCCGAGCAGCTTGTCGACGCCGCCGGCCTCCAGCGATTTCCAGCCGAACGGCACGGTTCCGGGCTTCTCCAGGGCAATGGCGGCGCCAGCGAGGCCGAAGCGGCCCTGGGCGACGGCGTCGAGGCGGCGGGCGAGGTCTGAAAGGTTGCGCGCCTCCATCAGGTCCAGCGCCGCGACGTGGGTCTGGGTCTGGGCTGCGAAATTGGCGCGGGCCACGGCCTCGATGCGCTTGCGGGCGTCGGCCTCGCGCTCGGCGGCCTCTTCCAGCCGGGTCAGGGCGGCGCGGCCGAACTCGACGACGTTGCGGCCGTGCGGCTTGAGCCCGATTTCCTCGAGCAGGGAGCGGTCGTCGAGCAGGATCTGGGGGTGGGCCTGCAGCCAGGCGCGGATCTCGGGCCAGTGCGGCTCGCCCGGGGCGTCGGTGGAGAGGTCAGGCGATACGCTCACAAGACCTCTCCTCGAGGCAGTCTAGAGAATGGACTGGCCGGTCTTGCCCCAGTCCGCCAGGAAGGCATCAAGCCCCTTGTCGGTTAACGGGTGTTTGACCAGGGCCTTGAAAGTGTCGGCCGGGAGGGTGGCGGCGTCGGCGCCGGCGACGGCGGCGGCCGAGACGTGACCGGGATTGCGGAGGCTGGCGGCGAGGATTTCGGTGGCGAAGTCGTGGGTGTCGTAGAGCACCCGGATCTCCTCCAGCAGGCCGATACCGTCGGCGCCGTGGTCTTCCAGACGGCCGACGAAGGGCGAGACGAAGGTGGCGCCGGCCTT
>JBGTSL010000255.1:0-3610 GCA_041940325.1 Brevundimonas sp. | reverse complement strand
CGGCATCGGCGGCACGGGCGTGACCTGCCCGATCGGCGTCGGCGTGGAGGCCTGACATGGACCGGGCGGGGGTCGGCAGGGTCTGCCTGGCGCTGCCGGCGGCGACGCTGGACCATCCGTTCGGCGACGACCACGACGCCTATCGCGTCGGCGGCAAGATGTTCTGCATGGTCGGGGCCATGGGAAGCATCTCGTTCAAGGTCTCCGACATCGCCTATGAGGTCCTGACCGAGGACGGCCGCGCCCGCCCGGCGCCCTACATGGCCCGCAACAAGTGGGTGAACCTGCCGCAGATCGACGACTGGCCTGACGACGAGCTGGCCGAACACCTCGCCATCGCCCATTCCATCGTGGCGGCGAAGCTGACGCGGAAGGCGCGGAAGGACCTCGGTCTGGCCTAACGCCCCTTCTCCTCCGCGATCCAGCGGTCCATCCGCTCGTCCAGCAGCGCCAGCGGCAGCGGGCCGTCGACCAGCAGGGCGTCGTGGAACCGCCGTACGTCGAACCGGTCGCCCAGCTCGCGCTCGGCCCGCGCCCGGATCTCCCGCAACCGGATCTCGCCGATCTTGTAGGCCGTGGCCTGACCGGGCCAGCCGATATAGCGCTGCAGTTCGGTCTCGATATTGTGCGGGGCCAGCGCCGAGTTGTCGCGGAAACAGGCCCGCGCCTGTTCGATGTCCCAGCCCAGCCAGTGGATGCCGGTGTCCGCCACCAGCCGGCAGGCGCGCCACATCTCGTAGCTCAGCCGCCCGAACCGTTCATACGGCGTGCGGTAGAATCCCATCTCCTCGCCGAGGAATTCCGCATACAGGCCCCAGCCCTCGGTGAAGGCGGTGACGTTGGCGTCCTTGCGGAAATAGGGCCCTTCCTCGGCCTCCTGCTGCAGGGCGATCTGCAGGTGATGGCCGGGCACCGCCTCGTGCAGGGTCAGGGCCGGCAGTTCGTACAGCGGCCGCTGATCCAGCCGCGAGGTGTTGACCATATAGCCGCCGGCCACGCCGTTCTCCATCGAGCCGCCGAAATAGCGGCCGGTGGTGTAGTTGGCCTCGATCTCGGCCGGCACCGGACGCACGCCATAGGGCAGGCGGGGCAGGGTCCCGAACAGGGCCGGCAGGCCGTCGTCGGCCCGCTTGGCCATCTCCGACGCCTCCTTCAGCAGGTCCTCCCGGCTGGTCGCATAGAACTGCGGGTCCGTGCGCAGGAAGTTCAGGAACGAGGCGAAATCGCCTGTCCAGCCCGCCGCCTCCATCTCCGTATTCATCCGGGCGCGGATGCGGGCCACCTCGTCGCGGCCGATCTGGTGGATCTGGTCCGGGGTCAGGTCGGTGGTGGTGTAGCCTTCGGTCAGGAAGGCGTAGAGGTCCCGCCCGCCCGGCCGATGCACCAGGCCAAGGCTCTCGGGCGCGCGCGGCAGATAGTCGTCGCGCAGGAACCGCACCCAGTCGCGCCGCGCCGGCATGATGCGCTCGGCGACCACGGAGGCGGCCCGGGCGCGCAGGGACGCCTGGTCGGCGGCGGGGATCGAGGCGGGCAGGGCGGCGAACGGCTTGAGCAGCGGATCGCTGTCGACCGTCCAGGCCGTCTCAGGCTCCATCAGGCTCAGGGCGTTCTCGACCACCGAGCGTGGCTGCACCAGACCGCTGTCCAGCCCGCGGCGGGCGTCGTCCAGCTGATGGCGGTAGAAGTCCGGCATCGCCTCCAGCCGGTCGATCCAGGCCTCGGCGTCCTCGCGGGTCCCGATGCGGGTGACGCTGGCGATATAGGCCAGCGACTGGCCAGGCCCGCCCTCGGAGTTGAAGGCGCCGATCCGGCCCGTATCGAGCGGGATGCGCGCCCGGGCGCGGGCCACGACCCGGGCGAGAAAGGCGTGGTTCAGCCGGTCCTCGTCGCCGAGGGTGGCGGGATCGATGGCGGCCAGTCGGTCGGCGAAGCCCTTCAGCACCGGCTCCTGGGCCAGTTCATTGGCGCGCGACACGTCGGGCAGGCGCGACAGGGCCGCCTTGTCCCCCTCCATGCCTGCCGAAATCGGGTCGTTGGCCCTCAGATACGCTTCATAGTCGGCCAGGATCGAGGCCAGCGCCGGATGGTCGGCGTTGCGGGTCGCCCCGGGCGCGGCCTGCGGCGCGCTTTGCGCCATGGCGGGCGCGGCGGCGGCGAGCAGGGCGGCGGCCCCGATGGCGAGCATGGTCTTCATGGCGTCCCTCCGACTGCCGCGGGACTGCACCGGAGCGCGGCCCGCCCGTCAACCGCAGAAGGCGAAGAAGCGCTCGATATTCGGCTCCGAGCCCGGCTGCGGCGCATAGGCCTCGCGCTCGCCGTCGCGCCACTGCGCCAGCCAGCCGAGCCGGCGGAAACGCTGGAACACCGGTTCGGCGGTGGACGCCCCGGCGCTGAGGAACACGCCGTCGTGCAGCTGCGACGGTTCGGACGAGGCCGGGAACCGTTCGGTCTCTCCGCCGGATTCGATCAGGATCTCCGGCTTGGCGCCCTTTTCGGCGATGGCCACCATCTCCAGCCGTCCCGCGCCCCGGCGGCAGTCCAGCCCCAGCTTCAGATCGTCGCTCTCGGCCAGGCCATAGGCCAGGCGGGCCGTATCCTCGTCGGTGCTGTAGAACCAGTCGTAGCCCTCGATGGGCAGCGGCGCGGACCCGGCGACCGGCGGCGGCTCCGGCGGCGAAGCCGCCGGCTCGCCCGTCGCGCAGGCGGCGGCGCCCACGGCGAGGGCCGACAGAACGAACAGGACGCGCAGGCGCATCGAACGGCTCCGGGCGATCAGCCCGAGCACAGTTCGGTGAAGCGGCGCAATTTGGCAAGATGGGGACGGGGCACCTCGACCGCGCGCCGCCGTTCGCCGACCGTGGCGGTCATCCGCCCGTCGGCGGCGAAGGCCGCGAAGACCGGATGATCGGTCCGCAGGGTCAGCTTCAGCGCGTCCCGCTCGGCGCTCGATTCCGTCACGGCGGAGGCTTCGCCCGCCGTCACCCGGGCCATGCCGGCCTCGCCCGCGCCGCCGTAGAAGGCGACCCGCGCCACGCCGGACGCCGGGTCGCACTCCAGCGTGAAGCGCAGGTTGGCGGTGTCCGGAACCTCGTGAGCCAGGGCCACGCGCGCCTCGTCGGTGTAGAGGGTCCACGTCCAGGCGGATTCCGGCGGCGTGGTCTGCATCGCCAGGAAGGCGAGGCCGGCGAAACTGGCGATCATGGTTTCCAGCCCCCGCTGAATGGTCCGTTCCGGGATGTGGTCAGACCGTTTCGCTTCCGCAATAGGCGAAAAACTGCCGGACGAGGCGCCGTTCGTCGCCCTTGGCGGTCAGTTCGAAGTGACCGGCCTCGCCCTCGACCGCCAGCTTGCCGCTATCGGCGAGCTTCTGCAGCACGGGCGCGCGCAGCGGGATGCGGGCCTCGTCGGCGAGGCCGCCACTGAGGGGATCGATGCTTTCGGCTTTCGCCGACGCGCGGATCAGGCGCGGACTGGCCGGCTGAACGTCGCCATAGATCGTGGCCTGGGCCTGGCCCGGCTCGCAGGTCATCATCAGCGCCAGCTGGTCGGAGTTGGCCACGCCATAGGCCAGCTTGGCCATCGCGCCCTCATGGCTCAGGTGCCAGCCCAT
>JBGTSL010000254.1:0-3623 GCA_041940325.1 Brevundimonas sp. | reverse complement strand
CGCGACCACCGACGGCGTCTACATCGACGGGCACCGTACGGTCACAGGCGACCTCACGGGACCGGTCGCGGCGCGCATGGTGTTGCGCGATCCCGCCGTCGACGTGGTCCCGCTCTACGGCGCGCTCGACAAGGCGGTGCAGGATCGCGCCATCGAGCCGGCCGCGCCGGGCCGCCGCAAGGTGGTGCTGGCCACCTCGGTCGCCGAAACCAGCCTGACCATCGAGGGCGTCCGGGTGGTCATCGACGGCGGCCTGTCGCGGGTGCCCCGCTTCGAACCGTCCAGCGGCCTGACCCGCCTCGCCACCGTCCGTGTCAGCCGCTCCTCGGCCGAACAGCGCCGCGGCCGGGCCGGACGCACGGAGCCGGGGGTCTGCTACCGCCTCTGGGACGAGGAGCAGACGCGCGGCCTGATCCCGCACCAGCGGCCGGAGATCCTCGAGGCCGACCTGACCGCCTTCGCCCTCGACCTCGCCCGCTGGGGCGCGCGCACCCCTGACGGGCTCGCCCTGCTGGACCCGCCGCCCGCCGGCGCCTTCGCCGAGGCCCGCAATGTGCTGCAACGCCTCGATGCGCTCGACGCGGCCGGCGGCCTCACCGACCACGGCCGCCGCCTGACCCGCATCCCGCTGCCGCCCCGCCTGGCGCACATGGTCGCGGTCGCGAGCGACGACGGAGCCGCCATGCTCGGGGCCCGCATCGCCGCCGTCCTGTCCGAGCCGGGGCTGGGCGGAAACGACGCCGATCTGCGCGAGCGCCTGCGCGGGCTCGAACGCGACAGATCCCCGCGCGCCCGTGATGCTCTCAAACTGGCCGATCGCTGGGCGCGCGCCGCCGGGGGCGGGCAGGGCGAGGCCGACCCCGGCGCCCTGCTGGCCGAGGCCTTCCCCGATCGGCTGGCCAGGGCGCGCGGCAAGCCCGGCGAGTTCCTGCTCGCGTCCGGGCGCGGCGCCTTCCTCGACCCGACTGATAGCCTCGCTCGCGAGCCGTGGCTGGCGGCGGCCGAACTCGGGGGAGGGGACGCCCGCGATCGCATCCGCCTCGCCGCGCCGGTCGATCCCGCCGCGCTCGAACATCGTCTCGAGGTCGAGAACAGGCTCACCCGCGAACCCTCCGGCCGCATGGTGCTGAAACGCATCCGCCGGCTGGGCGCCATCGTCGTTGACGAGCGTATCGCCGGAACGCCCGACCGGGCGCAGATCGCCGCGGCCCTCAAGGCCGAGGTCGAACGCGACGGCCTCACGTCCCTGCGCTGGGGCGACCGCGCCTCCGTCCTGCGGGCTCGTCTCGCCTTCCTCCGCACCCTCGACGACGGCTGGCCGGACGTTTCCGACGCAGGCCTGATCGGCGGACGCGAGACCTGGCTGTGGCCGCTTCTGGACGGCGTCCAGTCGATTGAGGCCCTCCCTGACGCCGCCCTTGAACAGGGCCTCCGCGCCCTGATCCCGTGGGACCGCCAGCGCGCCCTCGACGAGCTCGCCCCCGCCCGGCTGGAGACCCCGCTCGGCTCCGCCGCCATCGACTACGCGGCGGAAGGCGGGCCGCGCGTCGACATCCGGGTGCAGGAGCTGTTCGGCGTCACCGTCCACCCGACCGTCGGCAGCGGTCGCGTTCCCCTGACCCTCGCCCTGCTGTCGCCGGCCCGCCGTCCGGTGCAGGTGACGAAGGACCTGCCCGGCTTCTGGACAGGCAGCTGGGCCGCCGTCCGCACCGAGATGCGCGGCCGCTATCCCCGTCACCCGTGGCCCGAGGATCCGACGCAGGCCGAACCCACAACCCGCGCCAAGCCGCGCGGGACCTGAGGTCTCACGACACGCTCAGCAGCCGTTGGTAGCTGTCGACCAGGCTGGAATAGGTCGGCACGAACATCACCGTCGCCGCCCCGCCCCCGTTGGACACCGGCGCCTTGATCTCGAAATGCAGGTGGATGGTCGTGGCGTTGCCGCCGAAGTCGGCCGACACCTTGCCCAGATGCTGGCCCCGCGTGACGTCGCGGGACGCCGGGGTCGGGAACAGGGCGTGCACCCCCGCCATGTCGAGATGCAGATAGCGGTAGATGCGCCCGGAATCGCCCAGCAGGGTGACGGTGTAGCTGCCGATCGAGGTGACCCGCCCGCTCTCGGCCGCCACCGCCCAGTGGACCTTCTTCTCGCAGGTGGCGGGGCGGATGTCCTGGCCCTGATGGCCCTTGCCGGCCGGGCACATGCCGTTGGTCCACGACCGCGTCTCGCAGAAATTGTCGCGCCACGGATAGGCGTAGTTCCGGGCGTCGCACTGGCCGCCCGGTCCCGGCGCCAGATAGCCGCCATAGCCGTATACCTGCGAATTGGCGTAGGCGGGCGCGGCCTCCATCGGGAAGCGCATGCCGGCGGCCCACAGGGTGGCGTCGGTCGCCCCGGAGCCCGAACCGGGGTGCAGGGAGCCGCCGGGTTCGTGCGGCCAGGTCACCGGCTCCGGAGTCGGCGGCGTTTCGGGCTCGGCTGGCGGGGCGTCGGAATCGCCGGCCAGGGGCTCTTCCAGCGGGTTCGGGTCGCCGGTCTCGGGCGCGCCCGTCTGCTGGCAGCCGCCGGGCGCGCAGGCCGTCAGCGTCAGCAGCAGACCCGCGAGCGCCAGCCGCCTCACGAAGCGCCCCCGCCGATCAGCACCAGTCCCGCTGCGAACAGGATGGCGTCCGCCTCGGCGCAGTCCGGCGCGCCCTCGCAGATGAAGGTGACGTTATAGGCGGCCCCGAACCGGCTGAAGGCGACGTCGACCCCGTATTCGGTCCGCTCGGTGCGGATGTTGGTCAGGCCGCGCGCCCGCGCCTGCGCCAGCGCCCGCCCGGCGGCGTCCGGAATCTGCGCGGCGGCGATGCGGGGGCCCCGGGCCGCCGTCACCGGCGCCGCCCGCGTCGCGGTCCTTGGCGCGGCCGTCGCCGTCGTCGCCGGAGCGGGCTGCGGCGCCGGCGTTCCGAGGGGCGACTGGAACGCCTTGGTCGCGCCGTAGATCTCGATGATCGTCTCGCCGCGCTGCACCGTCAGCATGTAGAAGCGGTCGCCGCCCCTGAACTCCGCCGAGGCCAGCAGGGCCGGGTCGGCCGGCGCCAGCACCGGCACGGCCGAGGCGTTGACCCCCTGCATGAAGTCCGGGCCTTTGCCCTGCGCCAGCACGCCCCGCAGCCGCGCCGCGACCGGATCCTGCCGCGCCTGCGCCAGCGCCGCATTGTCGGCCCGGCTGCGCGGCAGGTTGACCTGGGTGGCCGCCGTCGGCGACGGCGGCGTTTGCTGCGACGTGGCCACTCCCGCCAGTGCGGCGGCGGCGATCACGCCCCCGGCCAGCGCCCAGTTGCGGATGCTCATGGTGAACTCCCTCCCCGGCCTTAACCATAGCGCCGTTATGCGACGCTGGCGAGATTGCCCGGACGCCGCTTGCTATTTCCTCCCATCCGGCCTACATGCCCGCCCACTTCACACGCAGGCGTGGCGCGGCCGGGGAGACATCCCGTCCGCTCCGATCCGAGGACTTCGGTCTTTACAGCGCCTGCGGCGGATCAATCGGATAAAGGACTACCCTCATGGCTCTGCCTGAATTCTCCATGCGTTCGCTGCTCGAGGCCGGCGCCCACTTCGGCCACCAGACGCACCG
>JBGTSL010000253.1:0-3626 GCA_041940325.1 Brevundimonas sp. | reverse complement strand
TTCGACTCCCCTCGGCTCCACCATCCTGCCTCGCGTTGACGCGCTCGCAGGACGGGGCGGGTTTCCGCGACGTCAGCCACACTCGCACGCCAAACCCGAAAACGCCGTTCGTTCAGCTTGACGGCGACGCCCGAAAGGCGTGGAGTCGGCTCGGGCTGATCCACAGGATTATCGGGGACCAATCATATGAAAATGCTTATCAGCGCACTGGCGCTCGCCGTTCTGGCCGCGCCTGGCGTCGCCGCCGCCCAGAACGCGGGGCTGACGGCCAACTACGGCGAAATTCGCCTGAGCGCGGGCTTCACGCCGGATCCGTACAGGGTCAATCTGACCGCCGGCGGCTCGATCGACGCCTATACCGACACCGACCTGCCCGGCGCCTGCGTCGGCGACATCTCCAACGCGCCGGACTTCGAGGTCACCTACAGCGCCGGCTCGCTGCCGCTGGTGTTCCGCACCCGCTCGTCGACCGACACCACCCTGATCATCAACGGGCCGGACGGGCGCTGGTACTGCGACGACGACAGCTGGGGCGACGGCGACGCCGAGGTCCGCTTCGACCGGCCCCGGAGCGGGACATACGACATCTGGATCGGCACCTTCAGCGGCGGAACCGCCGCGGCCACGCTGCTGATCACCGAGACGCCGTAGCGGTCGGGCAGCCAGCGACCGCGCATCCCGCGCGATCGCGCCCGAAACAGGGACGCCCCGCCGGTCCGCCGGCGGGGCGTTTTCGCTACTGATCCTCGTCGAAACGGCGGGCGACCAGGTCGGCCAGGGCGGCCACGGCGGCGTCCGCCTCGGGGCCCTCGGCGGAGATCTGAATGCCGCAGCCGTTGCCGGCGCCCAGCATCAGCAGGCCCATGATCGACAGGGCGTTGACCGTCACCCCGTCGCGGGTGACGTGAACCTCGGCGTCGAAGCCCGAGGCCATCTTGACGAATTTGGCGCTGGCGCGCGCGTGCAGGCCCCGGGTGTTGCAGATGTTGGCGGTCGCCGCCGCCTTGCCGCCGACCTCGCTCATTTCTCGCCCTGCAGCACCCAGCTGGCGACAGAGATGTATTTGCGCCCGGCGTCCTGGGCGTGGGCCACGCAGGCTTCCAGCGGTTCGCGCCCGCGCACGCTGGCCAGCTTGATCAGCATGGGCAGGTTCAGCCCGGCGATGACCTCGGCCCGGGTCTCCTCCATGACCGAGATGGCCAGGTTGGAGGGCGTGCCCCCGAACATGTCGGTCAGCAGGATGACGCCGTCGCCGTCGTCCACCGCCCGGGCGGCGTCGACGATGTCGCGGCGGCGTCGCTCCATGTCGTCCTCGGGCCCGATGCAGATGGCGGCGACGCCGCGCTGTGGGCCGACGACATGCTCCATGGCCGACAGGAATTCCGAGGCCAGACCCCCGTGGGTGACAATCACCAGGCCGATCATGAAGGCTTCACCAAGACTCGCGCCCCCGCGTCTCCGACCGTCCTCTGGACCGGCCGCAAGCCGCGCGGAATAGCCCAAACGGACGGCGGGTTAAAGCCGGGCGAGCGCCGCCGCGACCTTTTCGACCGCCGAGGCCTCGAATCCGTTCAGGCGCAGGACGGGAAGGGCCACGCCTTCGAACGGCCGGGCTTCGGATTCCGGCAGGCGCTCGACGGGCCCGTCAGCCAGCTCCACCGCCAGCGACAGCCGGGTCAGGCTGCGCGCGCAGGCCGTCAGCACGCCGACCCCGCGCGCCTCCATCCGGCCGGCGATGGTCTCCGGCGCGATGGCGTACAGGGCGCCGGCCGAGGCGATGACATGGGCGTAGTCGTCGGCGACCAGCCGCCAGCCGCGCCCGACCAGCCGCAGCGCCAGATCGCTCTTGCCCGCGCCCGGCGCGCCGGTGATCAACACGCCCCGCCAGCCCGCGGCGGCGGTCCAGCGCGCCGCCACCGTCCCGTGCAGAGGCTGCCCCGCGCTCATGGCCGCCGTCCGGAGGGCGCAGCGGGCAGGGCGACCTCGAAGCGGGCCCCGACGACCGTCCGGTCCGCCCCGAGCCGGTTCTCGGCCCAGACCCGCCCGCCGTGCGCCTCGACGATCTGGCGGACGATCGACAGACCGAGCCCTGAATTGGTTCCGAACGCCGTTCCGCGCGGCCGCGAGGTGTAGAAGCGCTCGAACACCGTCTCCAGATTTTCCGGCGGAATGCCCGGCCCGTCGTCATCGACGCACACCCGCACCGGCCGCTCGGGGTCGATGTCGTCCCGCGACAGGCTGACCCGCACCTCGCCGCCCGGCGGGCTGAACGAGCGGGCGTTGTCGATCAGGTTTCGGAACACCTGCCCGAGCGGGCCGTCGCGGCCGCGGATCATGGCGTGTTCGGCTTGCGTCCCCTCGAAGGTGACATGCACGCCGCCGTCCGGCTTGATGCCGGCCTCGTAGACCCCGACGATCTCGCTGAGCAGCACCGTCAGGTCGATCGGGCGCGGCCGGTCCCGGTTCAGCTCGGCGTCCAGCCGCGAGGCGTTGGAGATATCGGTGATCAGCCGGTCCAGCCGCCGCACGTCCTGTTGCAGCAGGGAGGTCAGCTTCTCGCGCTGGGCCTCGGTCCGGACCAGCGGCAGGGTCTCCAGCGCCGAGCGGATCGAGGTCAGCGGATTCTTGATCTCGTGGGCCACGTCCGCGGCGAAGCGCTCGATGGCGTCCATCCGGTCCGACAGGGTCTCGGTCATCGTCTCAAGCGAGCGGGCCAGATCGCCAATCTCGTCCCTGCGGTGATCGAGATCGGGCAGGGAGATGGCCCGGGCCCGCTGCAGCCGCACCGCGTCCGCCGCCGCCGAAAGCCGCATCACCGGCCGCGCCACGAACAGGTGCAGCAGCAAGGAGGACAGCAGCGACACGAACAGGGCCACCAGGGCGAAGGGCATCAGCGCCAGCCGCTGCGCCGCCAGGGTCTCGTCAACGTCGCCGGCCTCAAGCGTCAGCACGCCCAGCACCTGTTCGACGTGACGCACGGGGATGGACACCGAGACCACCCGATCGCCGCTCTCCGACGTTCGCAGGGTGGCGGATGACTGGCCTTCCAGAGCGGTCTCGACCTCTTCCGCGAGGGCGCGACGGGCCTGTTCGAGCTCACGCGCGTCGCGGGCCTTCTCATCGGCGTCGGGGACGCGCGGCGGACTGCCGGCGGGCAGGGCCGGGGGCAGCGGCTCGCCGGGAATCGCCTCGGTCACCTGGTAGCTGTCGGCGACGAGGATGCCATCGACGTCGAACAGCCTGGCCCGCTGGCCCTCGGGAATGAAATTGTCGGTCAGCCAGCGACTGGCCTCGATCGGGTCGAGATAGGGCGTCGGCTCGCCCCGGGTGACGCCGATCTCGCGCGTGCCGAGCACCTGCACCAGCAGTTGCGCCTGCGCCGCCAGCGTCTCCTGCCGCGCCTCGATCAGGCCTCGACGCCACTCGTTCAGCAACAGCGCCCCGACGAACAGGATCAGCAGGCTGAGCAGGTTGAGGGCGAGGATGAAGCCGCCCAGCCGCGAGCCGCCGAACCGCCGGGGGCGGCGCGGGCGGTCGTCGTCGGACGGGTCGTCCGGCTCAGCTCTCGCGGTATCGGTAGCCAACGCCATACAGGGTCTCGATCGCGTCGAACTCGGGATCGACCA
>JBGTSL010000252.1:0-3635 GCA_041940325.1 Brevundimonas sp. | reverse complement strand
TCACCACTCCGCCATCAGGCCCTGGGCCGTTCCGGAGTGATCCGGGGGACGACCTCGCCATCGCGAGGCGCGTTCGCTATCAGATCGGATTGTCCCCCGCAACGCACAGACCTATAAGCGCGCGAGATTTCCGGCGCGCCGCAGCGCCTTCGCCTGATGGGACGATCGACAAATGGATTTCGCGGCCGCGCGCAAGGTCATGGTGGACAGCCAGGTCCGGGTGAACGACGTCACCGATCGCAACCTGCAGGCGGCGCTGCTGGCGGTCCCCCGGGAGCGTTTCCTGCCCGCCGACCGCGCCTTTGCGGCCTATGCCGAGATCGAGCCCGAGATCGCGGGCGGCCGCCGGTTGATGCTGCCGCGCGACCTGTCGAAGCTGCTGATGGCGCTTGAGCCGCGGGCCGGGGAAACCGCCCTGGCGATCGCCGGGCCCTACGCCGCCGCCGTGCTGGCCCAAATGGGACTGACGGTCACGGCCCGGGAAGCGGACGCCGCGGTGCTGGATGTTGTCGGCCCGGCCCTGGCCGAGGCGGGCGTCGAGGCTGTCGCCGCGCCCCTCGCCGGGCCGGTCGGCGAGCGCTATGACGTCATCGTTTCGGAGGCCGCGACGCCGGTCCGCCCGGACGCCTGGCTGGCGGCCCTCAAGGTTGGCGGCCGGCTGGCCGTGGTCGAGCGCGCCGGCCCCGCCGGCAAGGCTGTCCTGTACGTGAAAGGCGCCGCCGGCGTGTCGCGTCGGGAGCTGTTCGACGCAGCCCCGCCGGTGCTCACCGAGCTTGCGCCCGAGCCTGCTTTCGCCTTGTAGATCTTCCGCAAGCTTCACTTTTCGGAGCCGCGTGAAAAAATCTTAACTGGCGCGGGACGAAACCGTCCCCCATCTGGCCTATGGGATACAAAGGGCGTGCGCATCGTCGCGCGCGCCAGGCAGGAACAGTCATGCTGAAACGTTCGCGCGCGCTCGCCTCGGTCGCCATCATCGCTGTCTTCAGCGGCATGGGCGCGCCTGTTTGGGCTGAAACGCTGCGGGACGCCATCGCCCTGGCCTACCAGACCAATCCGTCGCTGCTGGCTCAGCGCGCCAACCAGCGGGCGCTGGACGAATCGATCGTCCAGGCCCGGGCCGGGCTTCGCCCCAGCCTCGATGTCACGATCAGCGGCAACCACACCCAGAGCTACGGGGACCAGGCCGGCTTCGACGGCGACAGCGCCTCGGCCAGCATCGGCCTGTCCCAGACCCTGTGGAGCGGGGGCCGCATCGGTCACGGCATCACCGCGGCCGAGGCCGAGATCCTCGCCGGGCGCGAGAACCTGCGCGACATCGAGCAGACGGTTCTTGCCTCGGTGATCCAGGCCTACGCCGACGTGCTCCGCGACGCCGAGATCCTGCGCATCCGCCAGGCCAACCTCGGCGTGCTCCAGCGCCAGCTCGAGGAGGCCTCGGCCCGCTTCGAGGTCGGCGAGATCACCCGCACCGACGTCGCCCAGTCGGAGGCCCGCCTGGCCCAGTCGGAAGCCGACCTCGCCAACGCCCAGGCCCAGCTGTCGGTGTCCCGCGCCTCCTACGCGGCCGTCGTCGGCCAGTCGCCGGGCGACCTCGCCCCGATGCCCGTGCTGCCGGGCGTCCCGGCCGATTTCGATTCGGCCCTCGATGTGGCGCTGGCGGACAATCCAGGCATTCGCGCCGCCGCCTATAATCTGCGCGCGGCCGAGGCCAATGTCGCCGCCGCCAAGGCCGAGTATCTGCCCTCGGCGCGCCTGACCGCCTCCTACGGCGGTTCGAACCGGGACTTCGACCGGATCAGCGACATCGGGGACACCACCCGGCTGACCGCCGGCGCGACCGTGTCGGTGCCGCTGTTCACGGGCGGCCTCAACGGCTCGCGGGTGGCCCAGGCTCTTGAGCGCGCCAACGCCGCCCAGATCAATGTCGAGGGCGAGCGCCGCAACACCCTGCAGTCGGTCAGTTCCGCCTACGCCCAGGCCCTGTCGGCGCGCTCCAGCCTCGAGGCGGGAACGGAAGCCGTTCGCGCCGCCACCGTCGCCGCCGAGGGGGTCCGCCAGGAGGCGCAGGTCGGCCTGCGCACCACCCTGGACGTGCTCAACCAGGAACTGGAGCTGCGCAACGCCGAGATCACCCTGGCCAGCGCGCGGCGCAACGAATACGTCGCCCAGGCCAATCTGCTGGCCGCCATGGGCCGGCTGGAGGGCGCCGATCTCGACCCGACGCTGACGATCTACGATCCGGCCAACAACTACGAGCGGGTGCGCAACCGTGGCGCCCTGCCGTGGGACGGCGTGGTCGAAGCCATCGACCGCGTCCTGGCCCCGCCGATCGTGCCGGCGAACGACGCGGCCGACGCGCCGATCGACCAGCAGCTGAAGTCCGAGATCGTCCAGACCGCGCCGCGGGATTGAGCCTTCGGCAGATCGCCCGGTAGGCGACTCGCCCGCACGTCGTTAACCTGTGACGCGAAAAACGCCCGTTGATTCCAGCGGGCTGAGATGCGACGACAAAGGGCGGAACGGGGGCCGCGGTCCCGCGCCGCGTCACCAGATTTATGCGTTGCCGCGCGCCTCGGGGTTTCGACATGACCGACCAGACCGCCCAGGAACCGACGATGGAGGAAATCCTGGCGTCGATCCGCCGGATCATCTCCGAGGACGATGCGCCGGCCGAGACGGCCGAGGCGGCGCCCGCCCGGTCCGAAGCGGAGCCGGAGCCGGAACCGGAACCCGTCGCGGCGGAGGCCGAGGATGTCTCGCCCGCCCTGATGGACGAGACGCCGTCGATGGAAGAGCCCGCCGCCTCCGAGGAGGACGTGCTGGAGCTGACCGACACCTATGAAGCGCCGGCGGCCGCCGAGAGCATCGGCGACCTCGATGTCTCGCCGGCCGGCGATGACGTCGATCCGTTCCCGGTCGAGGCGGTCAGCGAATCGGTCTTCGCCCCCGAGCCGGAGCATCCGGCCGACACCACCAGCATCGACGCGGCCCCCAAGGCCTATGATCCCCTCGTCGGCGACAGCGCCGCGGCCAGCGCCGCCTCGGCCTTCGCCGGACTGGCCTCATCGCTCAGGAAGCCCGAGCCCATGGAAACCTCGACTCCCTCCGGCCCCACGCTCGACGAGCTGGCCCGCTCGCTGCTGCGCCCGATGCTGAAGGAATGGCTCGACGCCAACCTGCCGGGCATCGTCGAGGCCCAGGTACGCAAGGAAGTCGAACGCATCGCCCGCTCCGCCGGCTAGCTTCACCTGCGACCTGATCAAGGCTAGATCATTCCGGGGCGGCTCCAGTCGGAGCCGCCCTTTCTCTTTCGTGTAAGACCCCTCATGCTCGACAAGACCTTCGACCCGAAAGCCGCCGAACCGCGCCTCTATGCGACATGGGAGGAAAGCGGCGTCTTCGCCCCCCGCCAGGATACGGCGGCCGAGGCCTATTCGATCGTCATCCCGCCGCCGAACGTGACCGGCTCGCTGCACATCGGCCACGCGCTGAACAACACCCTGCAGGACGTCCTGGCCCGCTATCACCGGATGACCGGCAAGGCCGTGCTGTGGCTGCCGGGCACCGACCACGCCGGCATCGCGACCCAGGCGGTGGTGGAGAAGAAGCTGTTCCAGGAGGAGGGCAAGACGCGC
>JBGTSL010000251.1:0-3651 GCA_041940325.1 Brevundimonas sp. | reverse complement strand
CGGCATCATCGCTTTGTCCGGAGTGGTGGTGAATGACAGCCTTGTCATGGTGGATTTCATCAACAAGGAGAGCAAGCCGGACAATGCACCTGCCAGGCCAGCCGATCCTTTCGGCGGAGGGGCCAAGCCCCCAGCCAAGCCAGCCGATCCTTTCGGTGGTAGACGAGAACCTGAACCGCCTATCATTGGTGATAACAATGAACTCCTGACCGACAATGGTGGTGACGAGGGACCAGAGTATGGGCCAGCGATGTACGAAGAGAATGGGGAACGAAAATTCATTCCTGGTGGAGTACGTGTTCCCGAGGGTTCGCGCCACGGCATTGAGGACTATCTGACCATCAAGTACATCAACATGGCGGGCATCTGAGGCGCTGCCTGCCTGTCATCCGAACTTCCCTCTTCATCCCTTTCTTTCGCCGCCCGTTTCACGGAGAACCCATGTCTGCAACCCGCGCTCCCGACCATCCCATTGATCCGCTCTTCACCAACCGCTGGTCGCCCCGCGCCTTCGCCGGCACCGCGATTCCCCAGGCCGCCTTGCTGAGCTTGCTGGAAGCTGCGCGGTGGGCGCCTTCGGCCTACAACGCGCAGCCATGGCGTTTCGTCTATGCGCGCCGCGACACCGCCGCCTGGGCGCCCATCTTCGGTTCGTTGGTGGAATTCAATCAGGGCTGGGCGCAACATGCGGCAGCGCTCGTGGTCGTGATCTCTGCAGAGGAGGCCGTGTTCCCCGGGGCCGAGTCGGCGGCGCCCAATGCCTCGCATGCCTTCGATGCCGGCGCCGCCTGGGCGAGCATCGCGTTCCAGGCCACTCTTTCGGGTTGGGCCGCCCATGCCATGGCCGGCTTCGACGCCGAGGCGCTCCAGAGTGCGGTGGGCCTGCCCGAAGGCTACGTGATCCACGCCGTGGTGGCCATCGGCCGCCCGGGCGACAAGGCAGCGCTGCCCGACTATCTGCAGGCCATGGAGCAGCCCAGTGGCCGTAGGCCCTTGGGCGAGCTGGCGGCCGAAGGGCGCTTCCGTTCCGACGGCGCCTGAACGGCCGCGTGATGTGACACCCGAGGGCGCAGGCGAAATGCCTGCGCCCTTTTTTCTGGTCAGGGCGCTTTCAGTGCGCTTTCAGGGTTGCGCGCTGACTGCACCGCCGGCGGCGACAGGGCCCTGGCGTGAATAGACCACGGCGCGGGCTTGGGGACCGAGCGCCACCGAGGTCAGGCCCAGGCGATCGGGCCGGGCGACCGGGTCGTGCTCTCCTCGACCGACGCGGAGCCGAACTCGAAGGTGATCGTGTCGAGATCGACACGACGGACCTTGTCGCGGATGCGGGCCGAGTAGCGGACCTCGTCGATCGAGTAGAGACGCTCCACGCGCTCGACCGGCGGCTGGTCGAGGAAGGTGTAGTAGCGGTCGGGATCCTCGACCACGCGGGCATCGAGAATGTATTCGTCGACCGGAATGGTCAGCCGCATGGGCGGAAGATCGCGGCCCGGATCGCGGAATTCGCGGATGGAGCCGTAGTCGTCGTCGCGGACGTAGACCAGAACATATTCGCGGCCGTCCGGGGTGATGCGCGAGCGGCGCAGCACATCGCCGTACCGGTTGCGGATGGTAACGACGCGAACGCCATTGGAGCGCACGATGACCTCGCGGGTGCGGCCGTCGCGCAGTTCCTCGACGTAGTAGTCCTCCGCGCCGCGACGCAGGCGGTCGCGATCCGAGCTTTCCACGACGATCTGGTTGTTGAACTGGATCACGACGCGGTCGCCGATCTCCTCGACCCTGTCGGCACCCTCGCGACGTTCGCGGCGGCGCTCGCGACGCAGTTCATCAGCCTCGGCCTCGTCGACCCGCTTGCCCTCCTCGGCCTCCACGGATTCGATTTCCTCCGGCTCCACCTTCTGCTGGGCTTCCTCGTCAGACTTAGGGGCGGGTGCGGCCTCTTCCTCGGCCGTTTCCTGTTTGGCCGCGCCGTCATCGTCGGCAGCCTCATCCTTCTGGCTGTCCAGAACCGGCTGCTCGATCTTCGGCTTCCCACGTTGCTCCTCGTCCGTGGTCGCGGTGTCGGCCGTCGGTTCGGCTGCCCTTTCCGCGTCGTCGGTCGCCTCTTCCTTCGCAGGCTCCTCGGCCGTCGGCGCGTCGGGATCGTCGGCAAGGCCGGCGTCGGGCGATTCCCCCTTTGCCGGGGCGTCCGGGTCCGTCGCCACGTCGGCTTTCGGTTCTTCTGCAGGCTGCTCCTCAGCCTTCGGTTCCTCCGCGGGCTCTTCCTTTACCGCCGGTTCCTCTTCGGCCTGGGGTTCCTCGGCGGGCGCCTTTTCGGCCTTCGGCTCTTCCGCAGGCTCTTCCTTCACCGCAGGTTCTTCAGCAGGCGCTTTCTCGGCCTGAGGTTCCTCGGCAGGCTTCTCCTCCGCCGCCGGCTCGTCGGCCTTTGGCTCCGCAGCAGGCTCTTCCTCTACTGCCGGCTTCTCGACAGGAGGCTCTTCCGCCTTGGGCTTCTCGGCCACAGCGGGCTCCTCGGCCGGCTGTTCTTCGACCTTCTCGGCGTCCGGAACGGCCTTTTCCACCGCCGGTTCCTCGGCGGCGGGCTGCTCGTCCACGGGCTTTTCGGCCTTCGCGGCCGGCTCGCCGTCCTCGCCCTTTTCCTTCTTCTTTTTCTTCTTGCCTTCCTCGTCGTCCCCATCCTTCGCCTGCGCGAGGATCAGGCTGTCGGGCGCCCGCTCGACGGTGCTTTTCAGGGGAAGGGTCGGGGCGGCAAATGCCACGCTGGCGGCCGGAGCGGACGCCATCAGCAGACTGATCGCGGTTCCGGCGAGAAATGGACCGATTTGGCGTTTCATCGGGGAAATTCTCCAGGATTGTTGTTCTGTCCCATCCCGGCGGAAACACCGCCCATCCGCGAAGGTTCCGTTTTTCTTTGCCCTTGCGGCAGCCAATGACGCTGCGTGGAGACCTTGACGACGGGCACGGCAGGGCCCAAACCGCCGCCATGGACAAGCCGTTCTGGACGAGCAAGCCGCTCGAGGACATGACCGCCGCGGAGTGGGAATCCCTGTGCGACGGCTGCGGCAAGTGCTGCATGGCCAAGCTCGAGGACGAAGACAGCGGCGAGATCCACTGGACATCGGTTGGCTGCCGGTTGTTCGACGCCGGGGCATGCCGCTGTACCAACTATGCGAACCGGCTCGCGGCGGTTCCCGACTGCGTCGGGCTCACACCCGCCAATGTGCGGACGATCCCCTGGCTGCCGACGAGCTGCGCCTACCGCAGGATTGCCGAGGGGCGGCCGCTTGCCTGGTGGCATCCCCTGGTGTCGGGACGGCCCGAGACCGTTCACGAGGCCGGGATCTCGATGCGCGGGCGCGTGACCGCCAGCGAGGCCGATCTGGGGGAACCGGACGACTATCTGGAGCATTTGCTCGAACAGGAACCGTGACCCGCAGGTCGACGCGTCCCATCCCGCCGGCATTTTCGTACGAGGAGCCCTCCCATGACCGCATCCCGAAGCCGCGCTCTCGTCAAGAGCTTCCTCGATGCGCTCAATGCAGCCGATCATGACGCCGCGCTGGCAATGCTGGGCGAGGATGTCGTCCACGACACCCATGACGGCCGCAAGATCGGCAAGGACGAATTCCGGTGGTTTCTCGGCATGGC
>JBGTSL010000250.1:0-3653 GCA_041940325.1 Brevundimonas sp. | reverse complement strand
ACGGCTTCGCCTGGGTCGGGCCTTTCTTCTTCGAGAAGAACCGGCCAGCGACGTTCAGATCTCCGCTGTGGAGCCTGATGGGCGACTGGCGGATGTTCTTCGAGACGGTGACCGGCCGGCGGAAATTCTAGCGCGAGCCGACGCTGGTCGCGGCGCTGGCCATCAGGGTCGGCTGACGGTCCCAGGAGGGCGGGCAGCCGTCGAAGCGGCCCGCGTCGACCAGGGTCAGGCGGCGCTGGTTGAAGCGCATGGCGGGCGACATCGAGCCGCGGCCGTGGCCGGTGTAGAGGTCGATCTTCTGGCCCTTGATGGCGCCGCCGGTGTCGGAGGCATACCAGTAGCCGTCGTGGATCGTGCCGTCGGGCATGCGCATGCCGACCGTCTCGGGAATGAACAGGCGGGTGCGGCGCGGGATGTAGCGCGGGTCGACGGCCATGGTGCGCATGGGGATCGGGCGGCAGCCGAGGCTGTCGTTGCCCGTCGCTCCGCCGCCGCCGGCATGGTACAGGTTGACCCGGGCGGTCCAATCGGCGTCGGCGTCCATGTGGGCCTGCTGCTCGGCGGTCAGGACCATGCCGCTGTCGGAACCTTCGTCGGACGCTCCCGTTGACTCCTCGCCCAGCCCGGATGCGACCGCGGCTTCGTAGGTGACGGGTTCGCCCTGATCCGCGGCGTGCGCGGGGAAGGCCATCGCCCAGACGAGGGCGAACGCAGCGGCTGCGCCAAGCATCAATTCGACTCACGAAGGCGCCGGCCCCAGACGCGTCCGGCGACGGGCTTGTCGTCAATAATTGCGGCGAAAGCCAGACATGCGGCCCCGGCTGCGACGACCTGTCAGGTCGAGCGGTGGATAAGTTTGGCTTGTGAGAGCTCCGCCGAATCCCGTTTGGTCCGGCCGGGTGAAACCGGTAAGCTGTATTCGCAGATCAGAAGCACTTTGCTGAGGGGCGATGCTTACAGTCTTTGGCGATATTCGTTCCGGCAACTGTTTGAAGGTCAAGTGGTTGCTCGACCGGCTCGGGCATGATTATCGCTGGGTCGAAACCGACGTCATGTCGGGCGCCACGCGATCCACAGAATTTCTGGCGATCAATCCGGCCGGGCAGATTCCGGTGGCGATGCTGGAGGACGGCCGGGTGCTGGCGCAGTCGAACGCGATCCTCGGCTGGTTCGGCAAGGGCACGGCCTTCGTTCCGGCCGACCCGTGGGAACGGGCGAAGATGTACGAATGGCTGTTCTGGGAGCAGTACAGCCACGAGCCATATATCGCCGTGGCGCGGTTCCAGCGGGCCTTTCTGGGCAAGGCGGCGGATGAGATCGAGCCGCGGCTGATGGAGCGGGGGCGCGCGGCGCTGGCGCGGATGGAGGCGGCGCTGGCGGATGCCGACTGGCTGGTCGGGGAGGGGCCGACGCTCGCCGACCTGACGCTGGTCGCGTACACGCGGGTGGCGGACGAAGGCGGGTTCGAGCTCGGGCCGTACCCGGCGATCCGGCGCTGGATCGCGCGGGTGGAGACGGCTTTCGGGATAGGCTAGAGCATCGGCGTCATTTGCCGGAGCTCCTGTCATGAAGCGTTTCCTGATCGCCGCGGTCGCGGTCGTCGCCGCCGTCGCCGCGCCGGCCGTGGTGTCGGCCTGGGGCAATACCGGCCACCGGCTGATCGGCGTCGCCGCCGTGCGCGCCCTGCCGGACGAGATGCCGGCCTTCCTGCGCACGCCCGGGGCGGCGGCCGAGGTCGGCGAGCTGTCGCGCGAGCCGGACCGGACCAAGGGCGCGGGCCAGCCCCACGACCGCGAGCGGGACACGGCCCACTTCATCGACATGGACGACCAGGGCCGGGTGATGGACCAGCGGGGCATGTCGATCGACGCCCTGCCGCGGCTGAAGTCTGAATATGACGCGGCGCTGACCACGGCGGGCCTGGACGTCGACGACGCCGGCTACCTGCCCTACGCCATCTGGGACGGTTATCAGCAGCTGGTGCGCGACTTCGCCACCTGGCGGGTGCTGAACGCCGCCGAGGCGCGCGAGACGGACCCGGGCAAGCGGGCCTGGTACCGCGAGGACCGGCTGCGGCGCGAGGCGCTGATCCTGCGCGACATGGGCTATCTGGGCCACTACGTCGGCGACGGGGCCCAGCCGCACCACACCACGATCCACTACAACGGCTGGTCGCGGGACGTCCCCAATCCCGAGGGCTTCACCACCTCGCGCCAGACGCACGGGGCCTTCGAGGGGGCGTTCACGGCGCGGGTGGCGCGGCTGGACGCCATCGAGGCGGCGATGGCGGCGCCGGCGCTGGAAGGTTTTGATCTGCGCGCGCGGGTGCCGGCCTATCTGAAAACGACCCTGGCCGAGGTGCTGCCCTTCTACCGGCTGGAGAAGGCCGGCGCCTTCCGCGACGCGGAGCCGCGGGCGGCGGGGTTCGTGATCGACCGGCTGGCGGCGGGGGCGTCGGAGCTGCGGGACCTGTACATCCTGGCGTGGCGGGACTCGGCGGACGACGAGATCGGCTGGCCCAAGGTGAGCGTGGCCGAGGTCGAGGCCGGGACGGCCGATCCGTGGCTGGCCATGTACGGCGACGACTGAGTCCTGACCTTGAGTGAACTCGCGCCGCCCGTCGTAATTCTGGACAAGCCGCAGCTGGCCGACAATATCGGGGCGGTGGCGCGGGTGATGGCCAATTTCGGCCTGAGCGAGCTGCGGCTGGTCGCGCCGCGCGACGGCTGGCCGCAGGACCGGGCCTGGGCGACGGCCTCGGGCGCCGACTGGGTGCTGGACGGGGTGAAGGTGTTCGACAGCGTGGCGGAGGCCATCGCCGATCTGAACACCGTCTTCTCGACCACGGCCCGGCCGCGCGAGACGCGGATGCCGGTGCGGACGCCGCGGGAGTCGATGCGGCTGCTGTACGACGACCGGGCCTCGGGGTTGACCGTGGGCCTGCTGTTCGGCGGCGAGCGGGCCGGTCTGGAGACCACCGACATCGCCCTGACCCAGGGCATCACGACCATCCCGATCGACCCGAAGCACCATTCGCTCAACCTGGCCCAGGCGGTGGCGATCAACGCCTATGAGTGGCGGACGCTGATCCTCGACGCCCCGCCGCCGCGCTTCCGCGAGCAGGATCCGCCGGCGTCGAACGACCTGCTGGTCGGAATGTACGAGCATCTGGAGAAGGAGCTGGACGAAGGCGGCTTCTTCCATCCGCCAGAGAAGAAGCCGTCGATGAGCCAGAACCTGCGGGTCATGCTGGGCCGGGCGGCGTTCTCGGAGCAGGAGGTGGCGACGTTCCGCGGGGTGATCCACGCCCTGGCCAAGGGGCGCGGCCGGGTGCTGGCCAAGCTGGCGGCGAAGAAGGCGGCGGAAAACTAGCGAACCCTCTCCCGGCGGGAGAGGGCCTGAGCGCCCAAGAGCCCGCAGGGCGATTGGCTGCGCGAAGGGGTCACGGGCTACCGGTGGGGTTCCTTGAGCGACCATCAGCCCCTCACCCTTTCGCCTTGCCGCTCGCTTCGCTCGCGGAGGCTCAAGCCCTCTCCCGCCGGGAGAGGGGCCGCTATAGCTGCCCGCAAAATTGCGGCACCACCTCCGTCGCCGGGCCATAGACCCTCTCGTCGAACCGGCGGCTGCCCAGCGAGGGTTCGAGGTTGAGCTCG
>JBGTSL010000249.1:0-3661 GCA_041940325.1 Brevundimonas sp. | reverse complement strand
TGCTCCTGGAAGCGGAATTTGCCGTAGTCGAGGATCTTGGCCACCGGCGGTTCGGAGGTGGAGACGATCTGAACCAGGTCCATGCCGGCCTCTTCGGCGGCTTCCAGCGCGGCGGACGTGGGCATGACGCCCTGCTTTTCGCCGTTCTGGTCGATCAGCAGAACGCGCGGCGCGCGGATATCCTGGTTCATGGGCGGCCCGTCCTTGACGGGCGGCTGGTTCATCGGACGGCGAATGGGCGTCGTTTCCTTGCAAGTGGACGAGAGCGGTTTGCAGAAGTGAGCGCGCGACGGATCGCGGCGTTCCCCTCAAGCGGCCCTATATGACCGCGAATGCCCGTCTCTTCAAGGTTTCGCGGCCGCGGGATCGCCGATGAAGGCGTCGTGCAGGCCCAGCACCGCCTCGAACACGTGCTCGACGGTCAGGGCCTCGATCGGCGCGAACTCGCCGCGGGTCTCGTTGGAGGCCACGGTGCGGGTCTTCGGTCCCCACGGGCCGTACAGCCACCATTCGGTGGGACCGAACAGGCCCAGGGTCGGACGGCCCGCCGCGGCGGCGACGTGCATCAGGCCGGAATCGTTGCCGACGAACAGGGCGGCCCGGTCGATCGCCGCCGCCGAGGCGAGAATGTCGCCCTTGCCGACGAAATCGATCCCCCGCGCCCCCGCCGCCGCCAGCGCAGGCGCGGCCGGCGGATGATCGCCCGGTCCGCCCACCAGCATGAAGCGCCAGCCGTCGAAGCGCGGCTCGGCCTTCAGCTTCTCGACCAGCTGGCCCCAGCGGTCGGCCGGCCAGCTCTTGCCAGGCTGGTGGGCGATGGGGGCGAGGGCGAGGATCGGTCCGGGCGCGCTCGCCAGCTGCGGATCGATGGCCGTCGCCGCCTCGGCGCGGGCCCGGTCGTCGATGAACAGCTCGGGATCCAGGGGCGTCTCCGAGCCCATCAGACGCGAGACCATCTCGACCTTGCGCACGCCCGTCTCCCACGAGCGGTTGTAGATCACCCGGCGTCTGGCCGGGACCAGATAGGCCAGGGCCGAGCCGCGGATGTCGATGACCATGTCCCAGCGGGTGCGCCGGACCTGCTTCCACAGGTCGAGCCAGTGTCCGGCGAGCTTCTTCTTGTCGAGGACGATGACCCGCTCGACCCCCGGCGCGGAGCGGAAGAAGGGCGCGGGCGGCCGGCCGCAGGCGACGGTGATCCGGGCGCCGGGCAGCTGGCGGCCAATCTCGCGGATCACCCCCGACGAGATGACGCAGTCGCCGATGCGGTTGGAGGTGACGAACAGGACCCTGGGTTCGGACACGCGGTTTGGCCTTCGCTTCGCTGGTCCGGGTTCGCTATCAGTCCGCGAACGTTTTCGCGAGAGGGACGCCGATGGATGACGTGGAACGCCTGGCCCGGCCGGATGGGGAGCGCCTCGCCCTGAAGCGGGTCCGCGGCTCGGGCCCGACCGTGGTCTGGATCGGCGGCTTCCGCTCGGACATGGAGGGGACCAAGGCGCTGGCCCTCGACGCGGCGGCGCGCGAGCGCGGCTGGAACTACCTCCGCTACGATCACTTCGCCCATGGCGCCTCATCCGGCGACTGGCGTCAGGCCACCATCGGCCGCTGGCGCGAGGACGCCGTCGCCCTGGTCGACAGCCTCGACGGGCCGGTCGTGCCGGTGGGATCGTCGATGGGCGGCTGGGTCGCCCTGCTGCTGGCCCTGGCCCGTCCGGGCCGGCTGGCCGGACTGGTGCTGGTCAATCCGGCCCCGGATTTCACCGAGGACCTGATGTGGCCCGGCCTCGCCGATCACGAGCGCCAGGCCATCCTGCGCGAGGGCGAGACCCTGGTGGTCGAGGAGGGGCTCGGCGAATACGTCCTGACCCGCCGCATGTTCGAGGAGGCGCGCGACTGGCTGGTGCTGCGCGGCCCCCTGCCCGTCTCCGCCCCCGTTCACATCCTGCAGGGCCGGGCGGACGACGTGGTGCCGTGGCGGCGCCAGACGACGCTGATCGAACGGCTGACCGGGGCCGACGTCACCCTGGATCTGGTCGAGGGCGGCGACCACCGCCTGTCCTCGCCGGCCGATCTCGCCCGTCTCGTGGAAGCCGTTGAACGGAAGCGGCGCTCAGGCTCTATAGTATCCTAGCTGACCAGGAGAAACGCCATGCGTGTCGTGCTTTTCGCCGCCCCCGTCGCCCTCGCCGTGGCCCTTTCGGGCTGCGCTTCCGGCATGGGAGAGACCCGCTACGAGACCGAATACCAGCGCCTCGCCGCCGACTGCACGGCGCGCGGCGGCGTCCTGTCGCCGACCGGTTCGCAGAGCGGCCGTCCGCAGCTCGACAACGTCTGCAAGATCACCGGCCAGCCGTCGCCGCGCGTCGGCGGCTGACGGGCCGAACCTGACTAAAGGAGCGCGGCCAGCGCAGCCCGGGCCTGTTCGCCCAGGTCCGGCCGCTTCAGCGCCAGGGCGACGTTGGCGCGCAACAGGCCGATCTTGTCGCCGCAGTCGTGGGTCACGCCCTCGTATTCGACGGCGGTGAAGGTCTGGTCGGTCATCAGCCGGGCCATGCCGTCGGTCAGCTGGATCTCACCCCCCGCCCCGCGCGGCTGGTTCTCGAGGATGCCGAAGATCTCCGGCTGCAGGATATAGCGCCCCGAGATCGACAGGTTGGAGGGCGCCTCGCCGCGCGGGGGCTTCTCGACCATCCCCTTCATGCGGATGCGTCGTCCGTCCCGGCTCTCCGGATCGACGATGCCGTATTTGTGCGTCTCGCTGTCGGGCACCTGCTCGACGCCGATGACGTTGCCGCCGACCTCGGCGTAGACCTCGGCCAGCTGTTTCAGCGCCCCCGGCTGCCCGTCGACGATGACGTCCGGCAGGATCACCGCGAACGGTTCGTCGCCGACGATGTCGCGGGCGCACCAGACGGCGTGGCCCAGCCCCTTGGGCTGCATCTGACGGGTGAAGCTCATTTCGCCGGCCTGGGCCAGTTCGGCGTTCATCATCTCGAGGATGTCGGTCTTGCCCTTGGCCGCCAGCTGGGCCTCCAGCTCCACCTGGTGATCGAAATAGTCCTCGATGGCCCCCTTCGACCGCCCGGTGACGAAGACGATGTGCTCGATCCCGGCCTCCCGCGCCTCCTCGACGATGTAGCTCAGGATCGGCCGGTCGACGACGTTGAGCAGTTCCTTGGGCGTGGTCTTGGTCCCGGGCAGCACCCGGGTGCCGAGGCCGGCGACGGGCAGGACGGCCTTGCGGAGGCGGCGGCTGTGAGCGGTCATGCAGAATCCTGAACGGCGGGGTCGGGCAGCCTAACGCATATCCCGCACGATGCGATCACTCGACGGTGACGGACTTGGCCAGATTGCGCGGCTGATCCACGTCGGTGCCTTTCTCCACCGCCGTGTAATAGGCCAGCAGTTGCACCGGAATGGCGTAGACCAGCGGGGCGATCAACGGGTGGCAGTCCGGCGCGTCGATGCGGCTGATGCCGGCCCCGTGCGGGTCGGGCGCGGCCTTCGGGGCGATCATGATCACCGGACCGCCGCGCGCCGCCACCTCCTGCAGGTTGGAGGCGGTCTTCTCGAACACCTCGTCCAGCGGAGCCAGGGCGACGATCGGGGTCAGCTCGTCGACGAGGGCGATCGGGCCGTGCTTGAGCTCGCCGGCGGC